>JAGYOX010000056.1 GCA_018399235.1 Desulfobacterales bacterium
GTCCCCCTTTGTTGCAATTTGATTTTACCTTAGCATATTGTCTCATTATTGGGGACCACTATAAACCGCAGAAATATATTTAATGGGGCAGAAGCTCAAGGAAAGCAGGCAAAGAATTGAAAAAATATTAGAAGTGGACAAAGGCGTTTCAGATGCCTACGCCCTGCTTGCCCAGATAGAACTTTTTGAAAAAAACATTGATGCGGCTAAAAAGGCAATTGGTCAAGCCCTGAAATTGGACCCCGGCAATAGCCGTTACCATATTATTCATGCGCGTACGTTGGGTGCCGCAAACCGGATAGGCCAAGCGGAAAAGGCGATTAAAAAGGCTGTTGAGATCGACCCCCAACCCAGCCACCTTAAAGAACTCGTTGCTTTCTATATCAGGCAAGAAAAAAATGATGAAGCAGAAAAAATTCTTCAATCATTGATTGAAAAAAACCCGGACAAGCCGGAACCCTATCTGGATCTGGCAACATTTTACATGAAAAAAGACCGGCAAAGGGAGGCTGAACAAAACATCCTTACGGCCATTGAGAAGGATCCGGAATCGGAAAAGATCCGTTCCTTACTGGCCAGCTTTTACCGCGAAACCCGCGCCTTTGAAAAAGCGGAAAAAGCCTATCAAGAGGCCATCGACAAATCGGATGACCCTTCTGACATCAAAGCGATGCTGGGCGATTTGTATTATGAAACCGGAAAATTCGACCTGGCATCCAAGGAGATTCATGCGGTATTAAGCGATCATGAACAACACCCAATGGCGAACCTGGTTAAAGCCAAGCTGGCAATCCGTGAACAAAAAAACACTGAAGCGCTGCGGATTCTTGACAGGCTTATCAGAGAGTTCCCCAAATGGGGAAAAGCTTATTATTTAAAAGGCTTGGCCCATCTTAATAAAGGAGAAACCAAACTTTCCCTAAACGCAGCCAATCAGGCGATTCAATTTTCCCCTCAGGATCCTGATGGACGAACCCTGCTGGCCTACCACCTGCTCTTGAACAAAGATTTTGAAGCCGCCAGGAACAATGCCTCAATGGCTTTGCAGCAAGCACCAAACAATTTTCGTGCCGGCATCATCCTTGCCAAATCCCTTTTATCCCTTGGAGAAGCTGAAACCGCATTCAAAATACTTGCAGAAATGGAGTCATCTTTACCTGAGAATATTGAGATCCTTTACATAATGGCCAAAGCCGAGTTGGCGCGAAACAATATACCGGAGGCCAAAGCCACTTTTGAAAAAATTCTGGAGCTAAATCCGGATTTCGGTCCCGCCCTGGTGACTATGAGCAAAATACTAATTCAACAGGGTCAAACTGATCAGGCAATTGCCACGGTAAAACGTCAGCTTCAAAAATCTCCGAATAATCCGGATTATATGCTATTGCTGGCCTGGCTGATGGACATGCATGGCGCTTCTTCCGAAGGGGTTTTGAATCTTTTGAATCAAGCCCGGGAAATCGCCCCGGATAACCCGCGCATCTATACGATGATGGCCGGCATACTGGCACGAAAGGGGGAAATCGATAAGGCCATTGAAAAATACAGGACTCTGACCCAAAAAAATCAAGGCTTTGCTGAGGGCTACATGGCCTTGGGAACCCTTCTTGACGAGAAAGGTGACCGTAGTGCTGCCAAACAAGCCTATTTAAAAGTACTCAAACTGAATCCAGAATTTGCCGCAGCAGCCAATAACCTCGCATGGCTGATCGCCAACAGCCCGGAACCGGATCTTGGTGAGGCATTGCGCCTGGCGCTCACGGCTAAAGAAAACGCTCCGGACGATCCTTATATTGCCGATACCCTAGGCTGGGTCCATTACAAACGGGGATCCCACAAACTGGCGCTAACCCAATTCAGCATAGCCACAGAAAAGCAGCCGTACGTGCCCGCCCTGCGCTACCATCTGGCACTGGCGCTTTATGCTGACGGACAAACAGCCAAAGCGAAAGAAGAATTAAAGAAATGCCTTGACATGAACAAAAATTTTCCGGAATACGACGACGCAAAAAGGCTGTTAAAAAAAATCGGCTGACTCAGATTCACATGGGTTTTGAATAGCAAGGCGGCTGCTCAGGATTAATTAAACTGTTCCCATAACATTTCCAGCAAAGGTTTAAGAATATCATCGTCAGCTTCATCTTTAATTCGTTCGAGTTCAATAATATCTTCTCTTGAAATAAGATTCCTTGACTCTGATTCAATCGATAGTTCTAATTCTTTGGGATCGAAGGCGCTCCGGCATATCCTAGTCAATACAAGACGAATACTGCTTGACCGTTTAAGGTTTAACGCATCCATTTTCTCGCGCAATGTTTTCCCATCAACTGACGCCAACTTTTCCATCATTTCATCTATTTTTATTTTCGGGCGGGCTTCTGGTAATGGATCTGTCTGATTCGATTGAGAGGCGTTTTCATTGGTTGGCGTTGTTTCTCTAACATTTTTGAAGGCAGATTGATCTGTTATTGAAATATCAAGTTCTTTGGCACATTCCTTGACGATCCCCTTTTTTATATATCTGGCTGAATTGACAAAACCGGTCAGCAACGCTTGGTCAGCGATTATATTGATCAAACGCGGATAGCCCTTGGAGTATTGGTGGATCATACGAACGGCGCCTGGTTTAAAAATCTTTCGGACGGCGCCTGCAGCTGCCAACCGGTATTCAATATATTTAGCCGTTTCTTCCAGGGATAGGGGCGGGATATTATATTTAACGGCAATCCGCTGCCTGAGTGCCCTGTTTTCTGGGCGAAGAAGAATATCATTGAATTCAAGCTGTCCGACAAAAAATACATTAATCAGCTTGGTCCCCTTTTTTTCGAAATTTGAAAAAAGCCTGATCTCTGACAAAAGCCGGTGGCTGAGCAATTGACATTCATCAATTATCAATACGACCCGCTTTGCCTGATAGTAAGACTTGAGCAAAAAATTATTAAAAGCCTCAAGAAAACCTCCCTTTGTCTTGAAATTTCCGGGCATACCGAATGATTTCGCCACATAGTTAAAAAAATCGAGCGTGTCGAGCATAGGGTCGTGGATAACTACTGCCAGGTCATTTCTATCAAGCCCTTGCAGAAAAGCATTTACAATCGTTGTCTTACCCACACCGACATCCCCTGTTAAGAGTAAAAAGCTTTTGTTTTCCAGCATTCCATATTGCAGGGTAGCCAAAGCCTCCCTTTGGTTCCTGCCAAACCAAAGGAAGTCCGGGTCGGTATTGATTTGAAACGGTTTCTGTACGAGCCTATAATAATCAAGGTACATTTTTATTTACCGGCTTGATACTTTGTAAAAAATGCCGCGACAGCGGAATAAGTCGCTTCCAACGAACTCAATAGTATATGTAATTATTTTAGAATATTGTACCAATGTCATTCCGAGGAACGAAAGTGACGAGGAATCTTATTGGTCAAAGATTTCTCGCTAACGCTCGAAATGACAATACTTAAATTTTTTGAGTTAGTTTCTGCAAAAATGCCGCAGCTGCGGAATAAACCGCTTTTTACGAGATTGTCAATCAGTTGTATATAAAAATGCCCTGGCAAAAAATAGGAAAAAGTTCAAATATACCCATCCGGATTTTTTTTTTGCCACCGCCATGTGTCCTCACACATCTCATTAATCCCAAGCTTTGCCTTCCAGTCCAATTCTTTTTCAGCAAGTGAGGGATCCGCATAACAGGTGGCAATATCGCCTTCTCTGCGGGAAACGATTTTATATGGAACAGGTTTCCCGGATACCTTTTCAAAGGCTGAAACCATTTCAAGCACGCTAAACCCCTTGCCGGTCCCCAAATTGTATGTTACCAGGCCCGGCGCTTCCCCTAGCTTGTTTAATGCATAGGCATGTCCATGGGCCAGATCCATCACATGAATGTAGTCCCTGACCCCGGTTCCATCATGGGTCGGGTAATCATTGCCATATACGAAAAGCTCCTGTTGTTTGCCCACCGCTACCTGGCTGATAAACGGCATCAGGTTATTGGGGATATCATTTGGATCTTCGCCGATCATACCGCTGGGGTGGGCGCCAACCGGGTTAAAATATCTAAGAATGGCGATATTCCATTTGCGATCGGCCGCAAATAGATCCCGTAAAATATGTTCGATGTGCAGCTTGGTCCGCCCATAGGGGTTGGCCGGGCAGACCGGAAAACTCTCCTTGATGGGCACTTTTTCAGGCTCGCCGTATACCGTTGCTGAAGAGCTGAATACGATATTTTTCACCCCATAGGCGTCCATTAGTTCAAATAATACTAAAGAGCCCACAATATTATTACTGTAATACGCCAACGGCACCAACACGGATTCACCCACTGCCTTAAGGCCGGCAAAATGGATAACCGCGTCAAACCGCCGGTCTTCAAACACCTGGACCAAAGACGCCTTTTGGGTCAAATCGATACGATAAAATTGCAGCCGCCTGCCGGTAATCTCCTGTATTCGTTTTAATGGGGTTTCCTTGCTGTTGGACAAATTATCAACTACGCATATATCATGGCCCTCCTCCATAAGAGAAAGACACGTATGGCTGCCAATATAGCCGGCGCCGCCGGTAACGAGTATGTTCATTTCAACTGCTCTTTGTATCGGTCAATTTTATCCACAAAAGACTCAACCCTTTTAAAATGTTCTTTTTATCAGTTTTCTTAGGATAAGAAAAGACGGAAATCGAGGAAATACATACCGATCCACAGAAATTGGCAAAATATCGATATTATTTCTTGACAGATAGATTATATTTTTTTAAATAAACAGATAAACATTTTGTTTATTTATTTATGAAACAAAAAGAAGACATAGAAACCATTTATCAGGCAGCACTTTCCGTTTTTGCCGAATTCGGTTTTCAAAAAGCGACCATGGCGGATATTGCCGGACGCTTGAACATGACCAAGGGGAACCTCTACCGGTATGCGGCGGGCAAGGCCGATCTTTACAAAAATACGGTCTCCTGGGCTTTGATCAAATGGCAAACCAGGGTCATGGAAGCCATGGAGCAGGCACCGGATGCAAAAACCAAATTTCTGGTCATGTGCCATAAAGCCGTCGAATACCTGGCCGAAGACACAGACCTGCGCCGGGTGTTGATCCGTGATCCGAATATTTTCCCCATGTTCCCGACAAACGATCCCTTTGCGGAAATCAACGCCAATTCCATCGACCTGATAAAGGCCATTCTAAAGCAGGGGATGGCGGAAAACGTTTTTCGTCCCGTTGACCCTGACCGCGTGGCGGAAGTGATCTTCATGATTTACAAAATGTTTATCATTCGGATGTACATTAAAACCGATGACCATTTTGTTCATGAAATGTTCGAGGATACCGTTGCCCTTTTTTCACAGGGACTTTTAAAAAACTAGAGGGGCAAGGGGAAAGGTACAAGGGGAAAGGGAAAGTAAAAAAACCACTTAAACTAAAAAGGAGGAGATTTGAATGGCTTTTCAATACCTATCCCAGCAATGGCGGGATGAGGCGGAAAAACGTCTTAAAACCGAGCTCCCGCCCGAACGGATGAATTATGTCACCTCATCAATGAACAACCTTTACAAGAACTGCCCGGATGGAAAGGATAGATTTCTTTACTTTAAATTCGAGGACGGCAACTTCGCCGAAATGCTTGTGGGCGAAGGAGAGCCGCCCAAGGCGGAATTTGTAATCTCCGGCAACTATGATGTGTTTGCCAAAATAACAAGGGGAGAAATGGGTGCGCAGCGGGCGCTTATGACCATGAAGCTCAAACTGAAAGGCAATATGGTAAAAGCGTTAAAACTGGCCTCCCTGGCCGATCGGCTGAATAAGGTTTTGGCCGGCATCCCAACTGAATATTAAAATCAGGAGAAGATTTATGACCTCAACATCTCAAGACCCTTATTTTATAGATTTTCCGCAGCGGATTAAGAGTATCCAGTCGGAAATGCAGAATCAGAATATTAACGTTTATTTGGGCTCCCGTCTGCGGACCCTTTCGTGGACCACGGATGCCTTCTGCCCCTGGCGGAGCTTTATCGTGATTCCGGTTGAAGGTTTGCCCACGGTTTTTTCCTTTGTCATCGATGCGGCGCGTATTGCCGACGACTCCTGGCTGGATGAAGACCACGTGATGGGCTTTGCACCCATGGGCGGGCAGGACCAGATCGAACAAATCTCCGATTTCATAAAAGATAACTTAAACGGCGGCAAAGGCCGGATCGGCATTGAAAGCGGAATGTCGAACTATCTGCCTGAAGGGTGGCTGACGCATTACGAATACGAACAGTTTAAGGCCGCCCTATCCGACTGCGAACTGATAAACGCCCATACCATTGTGGATAGGCTGTCCCTGATCAAAGACGAGGGCACCATCAACCGGTTTAAAGAGGCCTCCAGAATCGTTGATGAAGGCCATAAAGCGGTATACGCGGCGATTAAAAACGGGGGCTGGAAAGGTATGACCGAAACCGAAATCGCCGGGATTGCCGCACTGGGCATGCGCAGAGCCGGCAGCGAATGGGAATGGTCGTTTACCGGGGGCAACGAGATTGCCAGCGGATACCGGACCGGTCTTGCCGGCGGCGCCTGCACGCCCGCTTCGCGCCGGGAGATTCAGGCAGGAGAGCCGCTGATGGTTGACATCCATGCCATGTTCAAACTGGCCCTGGGCGACCATTCCCATAACTATCTGATAGCCCCGGCGACCGACCGGCAATGGTGGCATGCGCAAAACTTCATGGCCATTGTCAATAAAACCTTGGAAACCTACCGGGCCGGCATCACCCCCTCCGCTCTTGCCGAACAGATGATGAATTTTGCTGAAGAGAAGGGATTTGCCGACTACATGGTGCCTGGATTTGAACATGGTATCGGCATGATGGGCGATGAATGGCGCATCGGCTTAAATGACGGGCCTTTTCCCTATTGGACCAACCCGGACCATGCCTACCAGGAAAACGAGGTGATCATCTGCGCCATGCAGTATGCCTGTCCTGAGGACAGCATTGGATTCAGGTACGAAAACCCGATTGTTTTCCATAAGGACCACTGTGAAGCGCTTTCAAAGTATCCACTTGAAATAAAAGAGATTTAGCTAGTCGCCGGTCTTGGCCGCCTGCCAGATGGCCTCCTTTTCATCCAGCGGCATCTCTGACAGCCGTTTTCCGTCCCGGCGGGCGGCTTTTTCGATCTCTTGGAACCGGCGGATAAATTTGCGGTTCGAACGCCGAAGGGCCGCGTCCGGATCGACATCGAGTTTTCTGGCCAGGTTGACCAGGGAAAAAATGAGATCCCCGATTTCGTCCGCTATATCGGATTCGTTTCCATCGGAAACGGCCTCTGAAAGCTCAGCGAATTCTTCATCGATTTTTTCCCTGACCTGAGCCGCCGTTTCCCAGTCAAAGCCTACCCGGCTGGCGGTGGCCTGAAGTTTTAATGCATATAATAGGGCCGGCAAAGTTTTAGGGATGCCGGATAAAATCGATTCCCGCGCCTGCTTGCCGTTTTCCTTGCGTTTCAACCGATCCCAGTTGCGGATCACATCCTCGGCACCATCGACCCGGGCATCCCCGAATACATGGGGATGCCGGTAAATCAACTTATCGCATAGGCAGTTGATCACGTCTGATATCTCAAACCGGCCCGCCTCTTTTGCCAGGGTGCTGTGGAAAACCACCTGCAGCAGCACATCGCCCAGCTCCTCCATAATATATTCAGGTTCGTCAGAGTCTATGGCGTCGGCCAGCTCATAGGCCTCCTCAATCAGGTTTTTAACCAGGCTCTTGTGCGTCTGCTCGGCATCCCAGGGGCAGCCGCCGGGCGCCCGAAGCGTTTCCATGATTTTTATCAGTCGATCAAAGTCTTGCATCAATTTTACCTCTTTTATATATATGAATGCTGTCTATAGGGTATTCTGATCTTTAGGTCAAGCCGGATAAGGGCCGGTTTAGGATGCGTCCTCACACCCTTTATTCGGATATTGACAAATACTACTTGAATTATTATTTTTTTCGGCTAATTGGTAAGTGTCTATAATACCTTTCCCAGCATAACGTGATCATTAAGGAGACAGGAATGATTCATGTCGACAACCTGACCAAATTTTATGACAGCTTCTGTGCGGTGGACGGGATCTCCCTGGATATCCCCAAGGGCGAAATCCTTGGGCTGTTAGGCCCAAACGGGGCGGGTAAAACCACCACCCTGAAAATGCTCACCGGCTATTTTCCGCCCTCCTCCGGTACCATCGCGATCAAGGACTATAACATTCAGGACCATTTGCTTAAAATCAAGCAAATGATCGGCTACCTGCCGGAATCCTCCCCTTTTTACAAGGACCTGCTGGTCTATGACTACCTGGATTATGTGGCCAAAATCCGGGGCATTCCGGCTGATGAGCGTCACACCCGGATCAAGTACCTTTCCGATCTGTGCGGCCTAAGCCATGTAATGCACAAATCCATCGGCGAGCTTTCCAAGGGCTTAAACCAGCGGGTGGGGCTTGCCCATGCCATGATGCGGGACCCGGAGATCCTGATACTGGATGAACCCACCCAGGGCCTGGACCCCAACCAGATCGTCGAAATCCGGAAAATCATCCGAAAAATCGGGGAGGAAAAGACCGTCATTTTTTCCACGCATATCCTGAGTGAGGCGGAAGCCACCTGCGACCGGATCGTGATTATCAATCGCGGCAAAATCGTCGCCGACGGCGAAACGGAAAACCTTAAACAAGCCGCCGGCCGGGAGGCCGCCATCCAGATGACGCTGGCCAACGCCTCCTTTGACGCAGTCAGCCAGACGTTAAAGCCGATTGACGGGATCGAATCCATCGAAAAAATAGACGAGACAGATGACGGCCGCCTCTCTGTAAAGCTCATCTCCCGATCCGACACCGACCGCCGGGAAGAGATTTATAAAATGATCAAGGCTATGGATTGGATATTGCTCGAATTTTACCAGGAAGCCAAAACCCTTGAGACCATTTTCCGCGATCTAACCCGACAGATCAACAAGGAGAACTGAAATGCGGCAGTTTACCCATATACTGAAGAAGGAACTCAAAGATTTCTTCGCGACGCCGATCGCCTATATCGTGATCACGATTTTTCTCATTGTTACAGGCTGGTTTTTCTTTTCCACCTTCTTTCTTTATAACCAGGCCAGCCTGCGGAATTTTTTCAATTTGCTCCCCCTTATTTTTGCGTTTGTGATTCCGGCAATCACCATGCGGCTTTTTGCCGAAGAATTAAGCAAAGGCTCCTATGAACTGCTCATGACCATGCCGGTTACCTTTGGCGACATTATTATCGGAAAATTTCTGGCCGGCCTGGTGATGACGGCCGCCATGCTGCTTCCCACCCTTGCCTACCCGATTTCCATATCGTTCCTGGGCCAGCTCGACTGGGGGCCGGTTATCGGCGGCTACCTCGGGGCGATTCTACTTGGCGGCGCCTTTTCCGCTATCGGGCTGTTTGCCTCATCCATTACCCACAACCAGATTGTCGCCTTTATCGTGGGTGCAGCCATCTGCTTTACACTGACGCTTATTGACAAGATGCTGTTTTTCTTTCCCGAGGCGATTTTAAACATGGTGGAATACCTGGGGGCGGATTTCCATTTTTCAAATATTTCCAAGGGGATTATCGACTCCCGGGACCTGATCTATTTTATCAGCGTCATCTTCATCGGGCTGTATGGAACCTATCTTGTCCTGCTGCAAAAAGAATAACAAGGAGTGACCTATGAACCGGGCTGAAAAATATATCAAGTTTCTCATTTATTTGGCGGTGATCATCCTGATCAATGTCGTGGGGATCACCCTGTTTTTTCGAATCGATTTAACGAAAGACAACATCTATTCGTTGTCAAAAGCCAGCAAACAAGCGGTGGCAACGCTTTCCGAGCCCATGACCATCAAGGTGTTTTTCACCGAGAACCTGCCGGCCCCGTACAACAACACCCAGCGCTACCTTCGTGACATGCTGGAGGAATACGCCATTCATGCCAATGAGTATTTCAACTACCGGTTCTATGACGTCAGCCCCAAAGAGGCGGGGGTCAGCAAAAATGCCCAGGAAAACCAGGAATTGGCGGAAAATTACGGCATCCGTCCGGTGGAAATCCGATCGGTTGAACAGGATGAAATCAAATTCAAAAAAGCGTATATGGGCCTTGTATTGATCCATGGTGATTTAATCGAAAAGATTCCGGCCATTACCTCAACAGACCAGATCGAGTATGAGCTGACCACCGCGATCAACAAGCTAAACAACAAAATCAGCAGGCTGGCCGGTCTTGACGAAAAAATTAAAATAAAACTGATTATGTCTTCATCATTGAAAAAAATGGCGCCCTATATGGGGCTTAAACAGCTGCCCCGGCTGCCTGAACAGATACGGGAGGCCGTAAATGAGTTAAACGATAAAAATTACAATCAGCTCGCGTATGAACATGTGGATCCGGGCCAGACGGACAAACTGGACGCCATGATTGAGCGATACGATGTCATGAGTCTTAAATGGCCGGATATTCCTGAAGACAACATCAAGGCCGGCCGCGGCGCAATCGACCTAATCATGGAATACAAGGGCAGGGTCAAAGACGTGCAGCTTTTGAATATCATCCGGCTACCGATTATCGGCACCCGCTATGAGCTCATTGATACCGACAATTTAAATGAACTCATCAACGAAAATATTGAAACCCTTATAGGAATCAATGAAGACCTTGGCTATCTGGCTGATCACGGCACCCCCTCGCTGATGGGGGGGATGCGCATGAATCAGCAGCAGGATGAAGGCCTTCGGAATTTTTACACGCATTTGTCGGGAAGCTATGCGGTCAAGCAAATTAATTTGAAAGAGGAACCGATTCCGGACAGCCTCAACTGTCTGGTTATCGCCCAACCCACAAAGGAATTCTCCGATTATGAGCTCTACAAAATCGACCAGGCCCTTATGCGGGGGGTCAACCTGGCCATATTCTCCGATGCATACAAAGAAATCGAACAGCCCCGGCAGCAGCGTTTTAACTTTAACCAACCGGCGTATGAGCCGGTTGATACGGGGTTGAAAAAACTCCTGGCCCATTATGGGGTCCGTCTGCGCGACGCCTTTGTCATGGACAAAAACTGCTACAAGCAAACCATGAGTCAACGGGCCGGCGGCGGCGAACAGCCCATCTACTACGCGCCGATCATCGAAAATAAGCATATCAACAAACACCTGGATTTCATGAAAAGCATCAAGGGAATGATTTCATTGCAGAATTCTCCGCTGGAGCTGGTTGATGACCGTATCAAAAACCAGGAGATAGAGGCCCACGAACTATTCGCCTCCTCTGAAGAATCCTGGCTCAAATCCGGGAAAACCAATTTAAACCCCCTATTCATGCAGCCGCCGAAAGCGGATGAAAAACTAAAGTCCTATCCCCTGGCATACCTGCTTGAAGGAATTTTCCAGAGCTATTTCGAAGGAAAGCCGATCCCAGCTAAAGAAGCTGAAGAATCGGCGGAGGACGAATCGAAACCAGAGGATAATGCCTCCAGTGAACAGGACGAACAGTCTCCAACAGAGGGGGCAGAGATCGATCTTTCCAAAATCGAAAGCGAAAAGGGGTTTACTGCGGCCGGGCGGCCGGCAAAGATAGCTGTTATCGGTTCATCTGCGGTTTTAAAGGACAATCTCATCGACCAAAAGGGGCAGAGCCCCAACACCACCTTTTTGCTGAATATTATAGATGTGTTGAACCATCGCGATGAGATTGCCGCCATGCGCAGCAAAACCCAGCGATTCAATCCGCTGGAGGAAACTGCGGCAATAACCAAAACTACGGTTAAGGTTATCAACATTGCGGGACTGCCGGTTCTTGTCGTTCTTTTTGGGCTGTTTACGTGGTGGCGCAGACGGATGAGGAGAAGGCGGATCCAGATGATGTTCCAAGCCTGATGGCTTCGTAAAAGGCCCAATATCTGTGTTGCGCTGCATCCCTCGGAATTTCACGTACTCCTATGTACGCTGCATTCCTCGGGATTTGCGCGCCTTGATCTTGAACCTTTTACTTTGCCATCATGAAATCGACTTTTTACGAGGCTATCAAACCTAAGTAAATAAAAAAAAGAGGGAAAACATGAGATCCAAAAAAGAATATATCGTTCTGATCGCAGTTGCTGTTGTTCTTGTGTTGTATCTGGTTTTTCACCAGTCTGACCGGACACTTTACAAGCTTCCGGAAATGACCGATCTTTCCGAAAAGGAAATCAGCAGGATTGAAATCAAAACGCCGGATCAAGCGATTGAGTTGGAAAAGGAAGCCGGTAAATGGGTTATTAAGCCCCAGGGCTACACGGCGGCTCAAAACAAAATTGAAAAAATGCTCGATACCATAAAGGAATTCAAACTAACAGCCATGGTGTCAGAATCTGAAAACTACACCCGCTATCAACTGACCGAGGATGAAAAAATCACCGTCAAAGCCTGGGCGGATGGGGAAGTGGAATTGGTTTTTGACATCGGCAAGGCTGCGCCGTCCCACCGCCACACGTTTGTCAAGCTGCCAGATGATCCGAACGTTTATCACGCCCGGAACAATTTCCGGAACAGGTTTAATCAAAGCCTTGATGGTCTCAGGGACAAAACCGTTCTTGCGTTAAATGAGGAAGATATTCAGGCCGTTGAACTCAAACGGGAGGAGAAACAGATAAAAATCACCCGTACGCAGATCAAACCGGAAGTCAAAGTTACGCCATCCGATACGGATAAAGAGGCGAAAGATACGGAAGCGGCGGCACCGGAAAAACCGGCCTGGCAGGACGCCGAAGGAAACGAAGTGGCGGAATCCGATGTGAAGGAACTGCTGAACAGCCTGTCGGACCTCAAATGCAAAGGCTTTATCGATGGCCGGCAAAAATCCGACTTCTCCAATCCAAAAGTTAAGGTCACCCTAACCGGCCCGGAGACGCATACGCTTTCCATCTTCGACAAGGAGACAGAGGATGCGGACAAGTATCCGGCGGTTTCCTCGGGCTCGGACTATCCGTTTTACCTGCCTGCCTACAAAGCGGAAAACATTATGGAGGCTTTTGAAAAGGAATAGCGAATGGAATCGTCCATACGCATCGGTGCGCTGATCAGCGGCACCGGAACCAATCTTGAGGCGATCTTAAAGGCCTGTGAAAATGGCCGGATCAATGGCCGCATGGTATTTGTGGGCGCTGACACATCAAACGCCGCGGGCTTGAAAAGGGCTGAAAAGCGGGGCATTCCCACTTTTGTGGTCGATTATTCAAGGATTATCCGGGAATACAAAAAAAATCCGGATCCCAGGCATCTGCCGGAAGATTATAACAGCGAAGACATCATTAGGCGGCAGTCGCTTTTTCCCAAGGACAGCGACCCCCGGCAGGTAGCCGCATATTTCGCCGCCCGGGCCATGGCAGAATCCGAACTCCTTTCCAGAATGGCCGACTACCCGTTTGATCTCCTGGTATTGGCGGGTTTCATGCGAAACCTAAGCCCCTATTTCATCGACCGGGTAAACACCGATCCGATGCGACTAAGGATCATGAACATCCATCCGGCGCTTTTACCGGCCTTTGCCGGAACCGACGGCTACGGGGACACCTTTCGGTACGGCTGCAAAGTGGGCGGGTGCACCGTCCATTTTATCGATTACGGCGAAGATACCGGCCCGATCATCGGCCAGCGGGCTTTCCAGATTACAGAAACCGACACCATTGACAGCATCAAGAAAAAAGGGCTGGCCCAGGAGTGGGAGCTCTATCCGGAGTGTATTTCGCTTTATGCCCAAAACCGGCTGATTCCGGTTAAAAGGACCTATACAATGAAAAACGGTGACATACGCCAGCGAACGGTCGTCAAAATCGCTGATCCCGACGAATAAAAATCAGTCTATGTTCCAAGAACTTTCAGCATCAGCGGCAGGGCGAGGAAGGTACCGATGGTGCTCCCTATATTGGTGAGGATGACGATTAAAAGCACCCGTGTGACTTTGTTTTTCCAAAAACCACGGACCGACAGAATATCATCGGAGAGGCTTTCAAAATCTTTGACCTTGGGCTTTCTCAGAAACGCCTCCACTAGGCCGGACACCCAACCGGCGGCGATCATGGGGTTTAAAGATGTCAGCGGTGCGGCCAGAACAGAAGCAAGAATGGTGATGGGATGGGCCAGCGCGGCGAGCGCCCCCAGGCCGGCAAAAATTCCGTTGGCCGCCACCCACCAAGAAATCATGTCTTTGCCCTTTTCCGCCCCCCCGTAAAAAAATCCGAAAACAATAAGAATCAGAATAACAGCCGGGATCAACCATTTGAAAATACCGGCGCCCCGGCCTTTTGGCGGCACCGTCTCCAGGGGGGCGATGTCAATATTTTCCGGCAGATACTTCTGAATCCCCGGCACATGTCCGGCCCCCACAATAGCAACGGTTCTCGGACCCGGCGCATTCCGGATTTTATGAGCCAGATATTGATCCCGCTCATCAATCAATATTTTGCGAAGCGAGGGGTGGGACTTTTCAAGTTCAGAGAGAATCGACTCCAGCATATCGGACTGCTTCATTTTCTCGATATCAGCCTCGTCAACCTCATCCACTCCGCCCATGGAAAGAATTAATTGAAACAGGAGCTTCAGCTTACTCCACGCGCCGGTACTGCGCCAGGTGCGGGAAAGCGTCACCCGGATATCCCGGTCGGCGAGACAGATTTCCGCACCGGCGGCCTCCCCCGCCTTAATGGAACGGATCATCTCGTCGCCTGGTTTGATGCCCAGTTTGTCCCCGATCCGTTTCTGAAACGAGGAAAGCAGAAGGTTGGCAAAGAGCAGAAAAGATTTTTTTTCCTTGATCACCTTCGCAATATCCGTTTCCTGCCACTGCTTCTGCTGGCGGATGGACTCATATCTGGAGGGGCATAGCTCCACGCATACGGAATCCGGCTGTTCGGCCTTGATTAATGATTCCGCAGCCTCAGCGCTCTCCTTTGACACATGGGCAGTGCCCAGCAGCACAATTTCCTTGTCATCAATATTTATCCGATAGGGTGAAGCCCCGCCGTTTACGTCCGTCATTTATAATAATTCCTTTTTGATGGCTTTATATAACCTAAATCGCTCAATTTAGGTATAAATCAATTTGGGATGCACATATTTTCATGCGGTTGTCAAGAAAAGACTGAATTTTATTGCGTTATCACCGACTTCTGATTATTTTAGGTTTGTTATGTCAATGCTGGTTTACAATGATATGTATTCCTGGCAGGGCTGGGGCGGCAAACTAAAGCTTGCCAGCGGCAAATGCCGGCTGCGTATTTACGACCGCTCCGGCGGGGAGGAAAAATCGGTTCCGTTTCTCCGCCCCTATGTGGTTATCGTCACTGATGTGGCCGACAGCAAAATGTCGATCCGAAGCTGTGCCGGCCATATTGCCACCAGCGTCACCCGGGATTTTAATATCGACCCGCACCGGCTGGTTTATGTGGAGTATTATCCGGAAGTTAGCTACGGCGCCGATGCCCAGCACACCATACCGGAACAGTATGTGGCCGTAGATTTTACCTGGCACGAAGAAAAAGCTCTCAATCCAAAATGGCGACAATTAAAGCCTCCCCTGCTGGATATTGTGAAATCACTGGTTGAAAAATCCGAAACCTCCAATCACCCAGTGCCCTAGCACCCGAGTCGGTGCAGGCTCGAATTTTGGTCCCTAAGAGAGAACTCCCAATGACACCGGATAAAGAATTAAAATCCAATCTGCGACGGATCAATGGCAAGGGTTACAAGGCGTATAAAGATATCAAGGACAATTATCAATTTTCCAACTACCAGTTGTTTCTTGACCACATTCAGGGCGACCCGTTTGCCGCTCCAAGCCGGGCACGCGTGCGTGTGGACCGGCACGCTTCGGGGATTGGTCCGGAGATCACCCAAAACAGAAGCCGCCGAATAGCGGCCTGCGATTTTCTGACCCGCCGGTTTTTTGACTGCTGCCGAAAATTTTCCAAAGGCCGGCGGGGAACCGGAAAAGGGGGCCTGATCACGATTGATGGCCCGGGACAAGAGATCCTTGAACGGACCTCAATGGTGATAACGGACAATTTCATGGAGGCCCGATTCCGGATCGGACTTCCGGCGCACGGCCGGAAAATCGCTGGAAGTGACGCTGAGGCCATGTTTTTTGAGGAACTGCCACAAATCGTTGGCCACTCGCTTTTTCATGAAAACCTGGATTCGGATGCGCTTTACCGGCATATTAGGACAGCCGAGGACGCAGACAGCGCAAGGAACCAATTAAGCGAGCGCAACCTGATCACATTTATCTCGGACGGAAGCATTCTACCCCGGCGGAGCGGAATTGATTCACGGCCCATGCCTGAAAAAGATGCGATTGCGTTTCAAACCCCAGCGTCCTACCGCGTCACCATAGAGCTCCCGAACGCTGGAAGCGTATCCGGCCTTGGCATACCGGCGGGCGTCACCCTCATCGTGGGCGGGGGCTACCACGGCAAATCGACCCTTCTAAATGCCATAGAACTAGGCATCTATAACCATATTCCGGGTGACGGCCGGGAGCTTGCGGTAACCGTTGAAAATACACAAAAAATAAGGGCGTGTGACGGAAGAAATATTGAAAAAACGGATATTTCTCCGTTTATCAACAACCTCCCGTTTCAAAAGGGGACCACCGAATTTTCAACAAAAAATGCCAGCGGCAGCACCTCCCAGGCCGCAAATATTTCCGAGGCCGTTGAAGCCGGCGCCGACGTAATCCTTCTGGATGAAGACACCTCGGCCACCAATTTCATGATCCGGGACCACCGGATGCAGCGGTTGGTCAAGAAAGAGCAGGAACCGATCACCCCTTTTATCGACAAAGTCCGCCAGCTGTATGCGGACAAAAACATATCAACTGTTCTGGTGATGGGCGGCTCCGGGGATTATTTTGCCATGGCCGATCATATCATCCAAATGACCGAGTACCAGCCCCATGATGTTACAGAAGCGGCCCGGGCGATTGCCTTGGAAAGCGGAACTGACCGTTGGGAAGAAGGAGGGCGCCATTTCGGCGACATCCGGCAACGTACCCCGCTGCCGGAGAGCTTTAACCCCTATAAGGGCCATAATAAGCTTAAAATCGCTGCCCGCGGGCTCAACAATATACAATTCGGTAACGAGACCATCGATATTTCCGACCTGGAACAGCTGGTGGATATTTCCCAGACTAACGCCCTCGCCCACGCGATTAACTATGCCATAAAATATACGGACGGCAGCTTGAGCCTTAATACCCTGGTTGGACGGGTGATCGATGATATCAATGAAAACGGTCTCGACGTCTTAACTTCCTATATAACCGGGGAATCCGCAAGGTTTCGGGCGCTTGATTTGGCCGGGGCCATCAACCGGATGCGGACGCTGAAAATAAGAGACTCGCAATAGAGTTTTAAAGATTCATTTTTCTCATATTCCGTATAAAATACAAATTTTTTAAGTCTATTTCGCGAGCGAATCCACCCGCTTCACATACTCTGTGATTTTGAACTTACGTTCCAGCCCCCGCGCATTCATATAGCGAACCTTTCCGAAGATCTGCCGCTCCTGCCACCCGCGGTCATGTCTGCCGAAACACCAGGCTACCCCGGCAAAGCTATTGGGATCCCGGCCGTCGAGCTCGTATTTGTTGTTCAGCGATAGCATTAAATTAAATGCTTCAACCGGATCTTCCGTCCATTCAATAATTTTTTTCCCCCAATACATGCGCATGTAATTGTGCATTTTTCCGGTAGCTGCCATTTCCCTTTGGGCAGCATTCCAGTAAGGGTCGTGGGTTTCGGCCTTTTCAAGCTGATCCTCGGTATAAAGGTGGGGCCGGAAATCGGACCGATGGGCTTGCAGACTATTCCGGGCCCATTTTGGAACGGCGGTCTCGTAGCGGTCATAGCCCGGATTGTAATAAACAAAATTGATGCTTAACTCCCGGCGAACCAGCAGCTGTTCAAGGTATGCCCATTTGGCCCCATCAGAGGCTTCCGAACCGCTGATCTCCTGGTATACCGCAGCCGGTGAAATTTGGCCAAAATGCAGGTAAGGGCTCATATCCGACTGGCATTGGGCGACCGGGTCCCGCGCGGCGTTTTCATAATTTTCCAGGCTTTCGCCGATAAACCGGTTCAGCCGGATCTTTGCGGCCTGTTGACCCCCCTTAAATGCAGATACCGCCGGCACCGACGTTTCTACCGGAATTTTTGAAAGCAGACGCAATGGGTCAACCGACTTGTCAACCCCTTCCGGAAGGGAGTGCGGGCGGCCCCGGCCATGCGGGGGACTAACGGAGTCAAAAAATTGATCCTTTAGTTTCAAAACTTTTGGCCGCAGCGTGCGGGCGGCGGTTTCCGCTTTGTCCGAAGCAGCCGATACGGGAACAATTACATCGGTTTCAACAGCAGTAAACGGACAGGTGAGGGATTTAGCCACCTGATCCCGCCACTCGCGCTGAATTTTTAAATAGCCGACATCGGTTACCACCCATGCCGCTTTTTCAGAAAGTTTAACAACTGATGCCACCATTTCGCCCGGGAGAATGAGAAACGGGATATCTACCCTCTCGAGGCTGGCCTGAACATCGGCGATGCCTTCTATCATAAATTGATAGTGGCGGAGATTGGCCTCGGGAAAATCCGGAATCAGAACAAATCCCACGACAATGGGAAGTGCCAATTCATCAGCGATTTGAACGGCAAATGCCAGGGCATGGTTATGCTCAGTCCGCTGGGCCTGCTGCATCCAGTACAACACATAAGCACCCTCGGGTGGCGGCACGCCAATCATATGGCGAATCCGTGCCTCATGTACCATTTTCATAACCCCTCAGGGCTTTAATCCTACCAACAAAACGTCCATGACAGATCCCCCCCGATCATATCCGCATCCGATTCCGGCTGATAGAGTTCATATCCTCCGCTTTCCTCAGTGTCCGAATCATCGAAGCGAAGGGTGTCATAAAAAAAACGCAGCCGGATTTTTTTCCAGCGCCAGCCAAGATGAATGAAAGGCGAAATTTCCTGCTCCGGTTCCAGATGGACCTCCGAGCTTTCCCCCACAAAAAAGGCGGCCTCGTTTCTTGCATAAATCGGCACCTTGATGCCTGCATCCGCAAATATGCGGCCGAATTGCCATAAGGGGTACTCCAGGCCGGCACCCACTCGGCCGTATATGCTCCACCACCATTCCTCGGCACCACCCACCCGGATGCCGGTTTCTGTTTTTGTACTATCCAGATCCCTTAACCACAACCGCCCCCCGAGTCCCGCGATCCCTTTTACCAGAAAACCGGATCGCCATTGATAGGCCGGCTCAAGATCAAAAAACGCGTCTGCCCCGATATACCTGACATCGGTCCGAATCGGCGCCATGGTCCATGTATAGCCGTCATAGTCCATTTCACCATAGAAAAAAGAAACTTCCTCCCGCCAGCCAAAAAAATTGTTCCTATAGGCCAACTGCTGGGTCAGCCCATAGAGCAACCCGGTTTCCTCTACCAGTTCAATACCGCCTTCCCCCTCTTCCTCCCATTTAAAATACTGCAGGGAAAATCCCCAATCGGATTGATAGGCGGACGATTGGGCGCTTGATACGACATCAGCAGGTATAAAAACCAAAAATAAAAAAATAATCAGGATTTTCCAATAAAAACCGATATCTGACAGCATACATCCTCGCTTCACACGATAAAAGTGCGGGTATGCGGAAAGACCAGACGTTATAT
>JAGYOX010000057.1 GCA_018399235.1 Desulfobacterales bacterium
TATTGTAATTTGGAATTTAACCGTGAACCGTGAACCTTAAACCTTAAACCTTGAAATTACTTAGGGGTTCCCCTGACACCTTATCCATGTGTCAGGGGATTCAGAAGCATTTCGGGTGGTAGGAGGTAAATACAGGGATTTGAGGGTTGTAAAACGAAAAAGTTTTTAATGGGCTGATTTATAATGCCCGTCGGCTTTATCAGCAGCAGCCTGAACAGCCGCCGCATCCACCAGAGTCACATCCCTGGGGCATTTGTGCTGGGACGTCGTTGATTCCCACGACCTCGATTTCAAAGGACAGGCTCTGATCGGCCAGAGGGTGGTTCAAATCGACAACCAGTTTTTCATCATCAAACTGGGCCACGCGGGCTGGAATCTGCCTGCCGTCAGGCGTCTGTAATCCAATCATTTCGCCCTCCCGGGGATTCATATCAGCCGGAACTTCTTCCCGGGAAAACGTGTGGATATTATTTTCATCCCTTGTGCCGTAGGCCTCTTCTGGTGCCACAGTAAATTCTTTTTTTTCATTGAGTTCCATGCCGATCAGGGCATCCTCGAACCCTTTAATGATCTGGCCGGCGCCCACCTGCAGTTCAATTGGTTCCCGGCCCTCGGTTGTGTCAAAGACTTCACCGTTTTCCAGTGTACCCTTGTATTCAACACTGACATACTTTCCGTTTTCAACTTTTTGCATAATTTTCTCCTTTGATTTTAATTCAAAAAAATGTTCAATAAACCTATGCATAAAAATATAAATGTCAAGAAAGTTATAGAGTCTAACCGTTTATTGCTTTATTTGGGGAGGTCGCATCATGCAAAACGAGATTCCAAAAGCCCTGCAGTTTTCACACAAGCAGAGCTATGTTAAGCTTGAGCCGGGGTCGGTAAAAAAAGTCGTGGTTATCCAGGGAAGCCCGAGAAAGGAGGGTACCAGTAAAACGGATATCGTAGCTAAATCATTTGCGGATGGATGCCATAAGGCCGGAGCGGAAACCGAAACCATTTATTTAAGGGAAAAGAAAATCAGGCAGTGCCAGGGCTGTTTCCACTGCTGGACCAAGACGCCGGGCAAATGCATCCACAACGATGATGTGGCGGATATAATGGAAACAACCGAGAGCGCTGATCTTGTGGTTTATGCCTCCCCATTATACCATTTCGGCATCATTTCGCTGATGAAAAGATATATCGAGCGGACCCTGCCCCGGATCGAGCCTTTTCTTATTAAACGGGATGATGGAAAAACCACCCATCCGCCCCGCAAAGGGTTTAAATACATACAGAATGCCGTGATCATAGGAGTTTGCGGGTTCCCGGAAGTAGAGCATTTCGGGGCATTTTCAGCCAATTTTCACTATATCGCCAATGCCGGCGGCGAGTTTGGAATGAATATCGCCGCTGAAATCTATCGGCCGCTGTCGGAGATTTTGGGCAATCCGTTTTACAAGGAAGAAAACGACCGGGTCCTGGGTGCGGTTGAGAAAGCGGGTTACGACCTGTTAACAAACGGCCATATCGCGCCGTCGCTTATAGATGAAATCGCAGAGGTTCGGCTGGATAAGGATCAGGTTTACGAGATGGCAAACAAATCCTGGGAAATATGCATTGATGAGTGCATGACCATGCCAGAGCTTCAACAAAAGCTAATCGAGTCATGATGCGAATGTTTCGGAGGGCCAACTTTGGCGGGAAGCCGGAAAAAACCAAAATTCAGCCTTTTTTTTGACCGACGGGACCACGGTCTGCTGCAGATCGTAAATGAGATGCTTAGCGGTGATATCCCGCACCTTCATGCCCAAAGACGGTTTTTTCACTATCTTCATCCCCGGGGGATAAAGGAGATGGCGGAATCGAGGGGGCTTCGGATCGCTTATGCCGTGATCCATCTATTGGAATCCCTCGAATACGGGGAAGTGTCAAATCGGGTGTGCGCGCTTCGTGCGCTTCGGGATGAGGTCATGTGCGGCGATAATCGGGAACTGCAGATCAATACCGCGCGCGTACTGATCGAAATTATGAAGGAGCTCGTGCGAGCATACGGCAACTATTCGCGTCAGCTTCAGTTGGCCCATGATTTTCGGATCGTTGCGTCGGGCAAACCCCGTATTGTCCGTACCTATTTAAAGAAATATCATTTGCTTGAAATGCCGGAGGAATGGAATCAGCTTGCCTTTGACGATCATGTCCATGATGCCAATACCAAGGGGCGCAAGTCGGCTACCCATTTGATTATGGATGCCTGGATCAAGGGCATTCGCCGGCTGCGGGTCATATATTACAACTTTATCCGTCCTGAAACGGCTGAGGAGCTGATAGAGGCGGCCTCCATCATGGGGATACTGGTACGCATCGGCATTGAATTTTCCGTATCATTTTACGGTCGGTTTATTCAACTGATCTGGGTGCCGCGCGGTTTTGCGGATGCAGATGATTTTATCCGGTTTCTTTCCAAGGATGCGGTGGATGCCCTGATGAACGATGGGGGGGAAGTGTCGGAATATCAGCGTAATTATGTGCTGGCGATTCTCCATCAGTTCAACCGGAAGCATTTGCATGCCCTGAATGAAGAATTTGGCATCCAACTCTTTCCCTTGGATGTGGAGGAATTTTTTGCATTCGTCGGTATTGGGCAGGCCTCTTTGCTGCATCTGGCCAAGTTCATTCATTGTCGGCTGCTGCCCCTTATGGCGGAAAGAGTGGAGCAGCTCCGCCGGCAATACCCGAATGCGAATGATGCTGAAAAACAGTGCATTTCGGAAATGGTCGAAAAAATGGATCAGCTGGATCTTCAGACGATTTATGATCAATACCTTAGATCCGATCGGAATCCCGATGTGCCGGATATCAACCGGGCGGATATCGGTGAACCGCCGGCGCTGATGAAGCTTTCTGCGGCGGGGTTGATTGAACGGCTGTCGCAGCTTCACTTGGGCTATCGGATCACCCTTAATCTGACGGACATGAAGGTTGAGGATGTGCTGGAACTCCTCTATGACTGCCGGGGGATGATTACCCGTTTGGAGATTTTCAACCTTAAAGATTACGCAGACGGTAAAGTGGATCATATCCCGGCGATACAGAACCTGCAAAAGTGCATTAACAGCGGCAATGTCATCAATCTAAAACGCATCCTCTTGGAAACCATCGACCGGATGGAAAAATCCCATGATCCGGTAAGCGGTGAGCGGGCCCGGAAGCTTAAAAAGATCCTTGCCGATATTGAATCATTTAAAAATATGTACAAGATCAAACAGCTCAAGCCCCGGATGGGAAGCGATTCAACCGGATACTCCCCACGCCACTATGGGATGGGGCTGGCTGTGCTGGATTCATTGCCGAAGCGGGCAAAAAAGTCGATTTTTGTGGCCAAGAAGCTGCCGCGCCTGATTGTCCCCTTTCATGTCGATACCGCCCTGCAGCTCTCCTATGCCTCGAATGATGAAGGGGGGGGCGTTTTAGGGGCAATATCAAAGGCTATTCATTGGGTGCCGGGGCTGCGTCATCTGGGGCGGCCAAGCCGGAAGGAGTGGGTTGCCCTGATTAACACCACCCAAATGGCAGAGCAGGGCAATATTATTACTCTCGGCGGGATACAGCAAAACCCTTCCAATGGGCTGTCCTTGGTTCCGCCTGAAAAGGATGACCACAGGCTTCCCCATTCCTGGCCATATTTGCAGACGACCTTGAAGAACCTCCTTAAAGTGGCGATCGGGTTTGTACCCGCCTTTCTGACGTTTCTATTGACCCATGAATGGTGGGTGCTGGTGTATTTCGGGGCGGTCATCTGGTTTGCGATAACCGGCTTGCGAAATATCGTCCAGTCGGTTATGGGTGGCGGCGGTATCCGTCGTTCCTCGCTGCTTCGATGGAACGATTTTATCAGCTGGGAACGGTTGGCGGATTCCCTTCTTTTCACGGGTTTTTCCGTTCCCCTGCTTGATTATTTGGTTAAAACCGTGATATTGGACCGCGGGTTGGCTATCACCACGGCATCCCATCCGGCTGAGCTTTATGCCATCATTGCGTTTGCCAATGGGATTTATCTGTCCAGTCACAATGTGTTCCGGGGGCTGCCGAAGGAAGCCGCCATCGGGAATTTTTTTCGCAGCATACTTTCCATCCCTGTTGCCTTTGGGTTTAATGCCTTGCTTGGAGGGATATTAGGATTGGCCGGGGTGGTGGGTGTTAATGCCGTTTTGCAGAGCTGGGCCGCGGTTATTTCGAAATTCGCGTCGGATGTTGTCGCCGGATTCATCGAAGGGACGGTGGACCGGGCAAAAAACATTAAACACCGTATGGGCGACTACAGGCAGAAACTGGATCAGTTTCTGGATGTATATGCCCGGCTGGAGATGCTTTTTCCTGAAGATGATGCCTATGACCTGCTCGATCGGCCACTGGATTGGTTTCAGTCAGCCGATGAAACCTCACGGGACCTGATCCAAATTATGATCATCAACGCCCTTGATCTCCTGTATTTCTGGATGTATCAGCCACGCGCCAGAACGGCATTTCGTGACATGTTGCGTGACATGGCGCCGGAGGAGCGCTGTGTATTGATAAAAGCTCAGGGGGTCCTAAGAATGGAGCGTGAAATCAGCCAGATGTTTATTAACGGCATTGCCGGGCGAAATTTTTCCCGCCCCCTGGCATTTTATCTGTCCCGCTCGGCCGAATACCTGAAAGCCATCGACAAACTCAACGAATCGTTGGAAGATTATCGGATTTGTGCGTAGCTTGGGTATTGGGTATTGGGTTTCAATATTGATGGCTTCGTAAAAAGCGTCCAATATCTGTGTTGCGCTGCATCCCTCGGAATTTCACGTACAGCTAAGTACGCTGCATTCCTCGGGATTTGCGCGCCCCCTGATCTTAACCGGGGCTTGAACTTTTTTCTTTGCCATCCCAAAATCGACTTTTTACGAGATTGTCAAATCTCAAAAAACAAACAATACCCAAATTCCAATGATCAAAATTCAAAACAACGGGGCATTCGAAAAAAGAGGGGTTGTTTTAAAAATTGGGATTTGATTTTTGGAATTTGTTTGAAATTTGAATATTGTAATTTGGGATTTAACCATGAACCGTGAACCTTAAACCTTGTACCTTGTACCTTGTACCTTGTACCTTGAAGTTACTTAGAAGTGTTCCCCCCGGGCCGCGCCCGGGACCGAGCCTAACAGTAACTTTTATGGTAGATGCGATGTAGAGACGGGCTTTAGCCCGTCATTCGCAGAAGCGGCCGATGTGACAAACCGCGTCCACTGGAAGGCTGAAGCCTTCCACTACATTGGTTGTACAAATCTCGATAAACCGATCAGGAATTGACGAATGCGCTTTGTTTATCCGCCCTACATGGCTAAGCTTTTGATTTTTTTAACCTTATACCCTATACCTTAAACCTTAAACCGTTAAGTTCCTTAGAAGGCTGTTCTTGATATGTATTTACTGCTTTTTTATTTATGTTTGGCGTTGGGTATTTCTTTTCTTTGTTCTGTTATGGAGTCCGTGCTGCTTTCGGTAACCCCCAGTTTTGCAGCCGCCTATGAGGAGAAATCCCCCCGTATGGGCGGCCGGCTCCGCAGACTCAAAACTGATATTGACAGGCCTCTGGCCGCCATATTGAGTCTGAATACCATTGCCCACACCGTTGGGGCGGCCGGTGTGGGAGCCCAGGCCATGGTGGTCTTCGGCAGCGGCTATGTCGCAATTACCTCGGGCATACTCACGTTTTTAATTCTGGTATTCTCAGAGATTATTCCTAAAACCCTGGGGGCGATTTACTGGCGTCAGTTGATACCGCCCACCGTAATGATGGCCCGGTTTTTTATTTTTCTGCTCTATCCCCTGGTAGCCATGTCGCAGTTGATTACCCGGGAGTTGTCCCCGGAGCAGAAAATAAATGCCATCAGTCGGGAGGAAATCAGCGCGCTGGCCGATATGGGGTTTGAAGAAGGGCTTTTTGTTAAAAAAGAGTCTTTGATCCTGAAAAATTTAATGCGGTTCGGCTCACTTCAGGCCAAGGATGTCATGACCCCCAGGCCGGTGATGTTTGTTCTGCCAGAGGACATGAAGGTTGGCGAAGTCTTTGACCATTACAAGGATATAAGGGTTTCCCGGATACCCCTTCAACGGAAAGAAAAACCGATCGTCCGTTATTATATCTTAAAAAATGATCTTTTGCTGGCCCTGGCCCGGGACGAAGCCGACAAACCCCTTCTCGAGCTGGGCCGGGAAATTCTTGTGGTCCCCGAAATGGTGAGGCTGTTTCGGTTATTTGAACAACTATTGGACCGGCGGGAGCATATCGCCCTTGTGGTGGAAGAATACGGCGCCGCCGCCGGCCTTGTCACCCTGGAGGATATTCTGGAGACCCTGATCGGTTTCGAGATCATCGATGAAACCGACAAAATCACAAATATGCGCAAGTGGGCCAGGAAGCGGTGGTATCAGCGGGCCCGGTCACTTGGGCTGATTACGGAAGATGAATCCGACCCAGACATTAAAACGGAAAAAGATCCGGCGCAGCCATCTACAGATGCGTGACATAGCGTATTGTTTGTAAAATTAATGGGATAACTGACACTTCAGTGCACCCCCGGGGCGCTGTCATGAACCCTGTTTGGTTTTTTTTCGTTGAATTTACCTGGGTCCCCTGCTTTTACCTTCACCCGATATCGTGCATTGGGTGAAATCTATGGGTTTGCCGCAATTCTGGCATTTATGGGGTTTATCGAATTCATCGGAAAAAATTTCATTTTCCGCACCGCATTCCGGACAGTTGCAGGTCAATGCGCTTAAATTTTTGAATTGCTGAAATCCCGGGCAGTGTTGTGGGGTCGTTTGTTCCGCCATAGTGAGTTTCTCCTTTCCTTTAAAAAAGAAGTCTGTTGGGTTGGACGTTATTTATCTTCTATATATTTATTTTACACCTTTAACCTTTCGAATTAAATATAATAATAAAATTTTAGCCTGTCCAATGGTTGGAAGTAACCCCGGGCCCGCCTGCCGCTCGGGACCGAGCTTAAAAATAATTTTTATGGTAGATGCGATGTAGAGGCGGGCTTCAGCCCGCCATTCGCAGGGGCGACCGATGCAGCAAGCCGCGTCCGCTGGAAGGCTGAAGCCTTCCACTACATTGATTGTACAAATCTCGATAAACCTATCATAAATTGACGAATGCGCTTTGTTTATCCGCCCTACATCGCTAAGATTTTGATTTTTTTAGCCTTAGACCCTAAACCTTAAACCTTAAACCGTTAAGTTATTTAAAAGTAACCCCCCGAGCCGCGTTCCGTAAGTAGAGGGGGTAGGAGAAGTGTTGTTTTACGTGCCGCCGCTTTTTTTATAATAAGCCATGGCTTCAGGCATCATCTCTTTAATTTGGGCAATTCGGTTTTGATCCGCCGGATGGGTGCTTAGAAATTCAGGAGGGGATTTGCCGCCTTTTTTTTCAGTCATGCGTTGCCAGAAATCTACGGCTTCATGCGGGTCGTAGCCCGCCATGGCCATAAATATCAGGCCTAGATGGTCGGCTTCGGATTCATGCAGACGGCTGAAAGGAAGGATCACACCGACCTGAGCGCCCAGGCCATAGGCCGCCATCCATAGCTGCTGCGTCTGGGCCGGACTGTTTTTTACAGCCTGGGTAAGGGCAACTGTGCCGAACTGGGCCAACAAACCCTGGCTCATTCGTTCGTTGCCGTGCCTTGCCACGATATGCGCGACTTCATGACCCATTATAACGGCCAGGCCGGCTTCGGTTTGGGCGATCGGCAGGATGCCTTCATAAACCACTACTTTGCCGCCCGGCATGGCCCACGCATTGGCCTCATCGCTCTCAACAAGGTTGAACTCCCAGTTATAATTGGCCAACCGGTCCGCCTGACCCTTTTCGGCAAAATACTTTTCCACCGCCCCCTGGATGCGCCGGCCCACCCGTTTGACCATCCGGGTTTTTTCCTTATCATCGCTAAGGCTGTTTTCCTTTAGAAATTGATCATATTGCTGGAAGCTCATGGAAAGCATCGAGTCAGTCGGAATCAGGTTCAGCTGTTTTCGTTCGGTAATCGGAACCGTTGAACACGCGGCAAGCAGCCATATAATGCCAATAATGCTTATTAATCGATATCTTAACCGTTCCATTGTTGCGATAATCTCCTTAAATATCCAGCAATACGCAATAAGCTGTCGTTCAAGATGTGGAGGCGCTGTTGAATGCCTCATCAAGCCGTGCGGCAATATAGGCAATTTCCGCCTCGTCAAATTCTTCCAGGTCAAAGCAATGGGCATCCTCACCCAGCAAGCCTTCCGGGACCATATCGCCCTTGTCCTCCGGATCGCTTATCATTTCACCAAAAAAACAGACCGACAGCCAGCGGGGATCATCCTCAATGACATCAACCATGCCGAAAAGCGGCCGGGATGTTTGATTGGGATGGCTGGCCCGCAGGGAATAGGTCAAGCCTTCCCGCGGAACGAATTCGAATTTTATCTGATCCTTTTTTTCCAATTGCTCAAAGAATTGTAGAAACGCTTTTTTGGTTTGGTTCGGTGATTCGGCCCACTGATTGACGAATTCATTTAATTCAGGGTAGTCGCTTAAAGGCATCGGCCTGTCTCCTTTCCTAATTATAATCGGTTGTAAACAAAAAAAATAATATCTATCATAAAAATTTCAATAGTTTCAATTTTTTTCAACTGTGTCCGCCTTGTTTTATAAGTAAAAAGGGTTGAACACTATAGGGTTTCACCTGTGCTATCTTTTTGCTATAAGAATAATATTATTTTTTTTATTCATACAGGCAATGCATAACCGGAGAAGACGAATGAAAAAAAGACTGATTATTTTTTTGATGTTCGCGGCAGCTCTTTTTGCCTCGCCGGCAATGGCCGAGGGGTGGTGGAGTCCCCTTCAGGTTTCCATTTGGCATCCGGCCCAAATGGTGCCGGATGACTGGAACATCTACGGTCTGCGATTGAACCTTCTGTATGGGAAAAACAAAAATGTCTGGGGATTTGACTTGGGTTTTGCCAATACCACTGAGAATAAGGTCCGAGGGATTCAGGCGGGCCTGATAAACGGTTCCGGAGATTTTGGAGGGATTGGTCTGGGCGGCATCAACTCGACCCGCCGGGTAAACGGCCTGCAGGGCGGAGTGTTCAGTGTGGCGGAAGAGCGCTTAAACGGTATTCAGCTCTCCGTGGTTTTTAATGAAAGCCCTGTTGTTCGCGGACTTCAACTGAACGCCCCCGTATTCGGCAACTTTGCAGAGGACGTGGTCGGCGCCCAGATCTCTGCAGGGCTCACCTGCAACCAGGCGAAGACTGTGCGCGGGATCCAGGCCTCGATTGTCACCAATAATGTCGATCAATCCATAAAAGGATGCCAGGCTTCAATCTTTTATAATTTTGCCGAGCGCATATCCGGCATCCAGTTTGGCCTTTTCAATTACGCCAAGGACCTGAAGGGCCTTCAAATCGGTCTGGCCAATATGGAGGATGATAGCACAATCCCGTTCATGCCCCTTTTTCGGATAGGGAACTGATCACGATAACCTTAACCTCTTGGAATTCTAACAGATGAAGCTTCGAACCGGTGTCGATCCCTCCGGCAAATTTGTGTATGGCGTTCATAGGCCCGCCTACCGGGTGGACAACCTGAGGGAGAACAATTTTATCCGTCCGCTCGGCTGGTTTAAAAACGGCGCGCCCTGTGATAACCGTGTCAATTTTCCACCGGGCCAGGTGGCGGTGCCCCATGCAGACCCGGTGTTTGAGGTGCCCAATCCGTTTCCGTTTAAAGGCGTGACCTATATTTTGAAGCGCTGGGCGGACCAAAACGCCGAAAATCCTGATGGAATTGGCCTGCCTGCGGCGCCCCGGGTGTCTTTTACGGAGACATTGAAGGACTGGGCGGATGAAAAGGTGGTGGCCCCCGGCAGCATCGAGGATTTGTTTTATGATTTGCCGGATCCTGTCAAGTATGCCATTGCCGAGACCTCAACCGACCCTGCGGACCTGGTCACTCTGGCCGAGCTTTCGTGTCATTTCATCTATGACAAAAATACAGGGCGTCCGGTTGGTCTTCGGTATCAGGCGGATGAGAAAGGGCGTACCCGGCCGGTTATCTACTATCCCCTGCTTTATGAGATGGTGGCAAACAGCCCCTTTTTGCCGGATTCTTACAAGGAGGTTATGGTGCTGAGGCCCGGCGTTCAGGGGGACAGCGAAATCGTGGGCGAGTTTTCGGATACCGTAACCGGCAGCCATGTATTCGAGTATCTGCGGCAGAACAGCTATATCCCCGGCGGCCACTATGCAGCAAACAACGCCAATGATGCCGTCCGTTACCGGCTGGCGGATTTGAGCGAGGGTGACGTGCGGGCCATGCGCCATCTCTATTACCAGCGAACCTATGTCCGGCTGGCCCGGGAGCTTGGCATATCTATCGAGTGTGAACGGAGGACGCTGTCCCCAGTTGAACTGGAAAGCCTGCGACGGGATGTGGAAAACGCCCTGTCAATCAGTGAGAAGCGGAACCGTATCTCGTGCAACCGGACCCTTTGGGGCTGGAATTTTGGCTTTGATTATGCACCCAGCGGCTACCGCGTGCATGCCTCCCACCAGCAGGTCCACCAACAGTATGCCATGGTGCCTGTGAATTTTGAGACCCAAGGCGACGGGGGTTCGAATTTGAAGCCTTACGCCTGCGGGGATTTGATTGCTGAGTTTATTGATGATTTCCGCCGTCAAACCGGCGCATTATTCTTTGACGCCTATATCCGGGCGATTTATAGAAATCGGCGGATGGACGGGACCGCCGGGGAAGACAGCCTGATTATTTATGCGGATGACCACGTGATGTTATTTGTGCCCAAGGCCCAGACCTCCCAATGGGAGATCCAGCTCATGACGCTGTCGCCGGTGGGCAATATCATCGAGGCCGGGCAGGCGTTACGCGATGCCATTGACCGCGGCATGCTGGTCGCCGTGAGGGTGCTGGAAGCCATGGGCGCCCGCCTGATTACCGCCATTGAATATTCGAAGGCCATTGATGATCCAACGGATAACGGCCAGCGTTTGATCTATGCGTTTCTGCCCAGGCTCCCGGAGTCGCCCGGCGCGTTCAGCGAGGCGCAGCTTCGGTGGATCAACGGCCATTATCCCGAGGATTTTGCCGCCGCCTGCCGGGCGAAGCTGACCAAATTGAAGATATAGACGCTAATGTAAGCCCCAATGTAACGGTAAATACGATGTAGCGGCGGGCTTTAGCCCGCCATTTGCAAGGGCGGATGCTGTATTAAACGCATCCGCTGGAAGGCTGAAGCCCCTATCATGGGCACAATCAATGCTTGACGGTTTCTGAGCGTGTTTGCGCATTGTGCTTCCATTTCCGAATAGTTTATAAATTCCATTCCTCTTGGCTGCTCCAATGCATAAAAATTCAAATTATCCCATATGCATTTTACATTTTTGTGTTTTTATATTACAAAAATGTATGGTTGTAATATAAATTTAAATATTCCAAAAATTATAAAAATACTGATTTAATTATTAATAATTAAATTATACGTTTTGGCATACCGGTTGCTAAGCTAAAAATGCAACGGAGGAAAAATGAGGGACACAAAAACCAACGTTCATATCAATCTGGCTGAAAGATTGAATCAACAGCGCAAAAAGCTGTTTGAATCGGTTTCGGGTGAAGATACACCGGCACTCTTGAAACAGCACGCCCGGCTGATCGATGATTATCTGAGGGACAGCTTCGAGGCCAGCTGGATCGGGCCGAAGATGCAGATCGTATCCAACCCGTATGCGATTGTCGCGCTGGGCGGCTACGGCCGGGCGGAACAGTGCTATTATTCGGATGTGGACCTGTTGTTTGTGTTCCGCAAATCCATTCCGGATGAATCGGACCAGCTGATCCGTGAAATCGTCTATCCCTTGTGGGATATCAAGCTGGAGGTGGGGTATACGATCCAGTCGATCAATGACTGCGTCAGGCTGGCCGGCGATGATTACGAGGTCCTGACCGCGCTTCTGGATGCCCGGTTTGTCTGCGGGATTTCCGCTGTTTATGCCGAGTTGCTGGAAACCCTCAGAAAGCGGCTTCTCAAGCGGATGCCGCGTAAGGTCATGAAATGGCTCGTTGAGAGAAACCGGCAGCGGCACGAGGATTTCGGGGATTCCAGCTATCTTTTGGAGCCCAACCTGAAGGAGGGAAGCGGAGGTCTGCGTGACTATCATACCATGAGATGGCTGGGGGGCATTGAATACGGCCTGAAGGAAACCCGGGACATGGAGTATATGGGTTGCCTCTCCCATAATGAATACAACGAACTGATGGATGCGTTATCGTTTATCTGGACGGTTCGGAACCATCTGCATGCGCTGACCGGCCGGAAATGCGACCAGCTTTATTTTCCGTATCAGTCCCGGGTAGCCGAGTTCATGGGCTTTGTGGAGGCCGAGGGGCAGTCGCCGGTGGAGCGGTTTTTAAGCACCCTGCACGCCTACATGACGTTTATCAAGCAGCAGCTTCTGTTGATCCTCTATGAGTTCGGATTTGAACAGAGCGGCAAAAAAAAGTCCGGCGAGCGGAAGCTGGAGGAATGGCCGGGGCTTCACCTTTACAAGGGAGGCTTAAGTTTTAATTCGCCGGAGCATATCGTCGCCCGGCCGGAAATGCTGATCAAGATATTCGAGGCCAGCGCCCGGCTGAAGGTCCCCTTAAGCCGGGAAGCCTTCCGGCTGGTCCGGGAGTTCAGATACTTGGTTGATGATTCGTTCCGGGGCTCCGCAACGGTTCGCAAATCCTTTGAAAACATTCTGCTGTCGCCTGCGCCCACGTTTAACGTGCTGGAGCAGATGCAGAACACCGGCCTGCTTGCGGCTTTGATTCCTGAATTTCAGGCGATCTGCGACCGGATTGAATACGATATCTATCACCTGTACCCGGTGGATCGCCATACCCTGCGGACGGTTTTTATTATGAAAACCTTCGGCGATACGGGGGACCCGTGCCTGGACAACCTTTGCGGCCGGCTTTACAGGGGGTTCAAACGGAAGAAGCTCCTTCTTTGGGCGGCCCTTTTGCATGACATCGGAAAAGGAAGGTCCACGGATGATCATTCAGCCAGGGGTGCCGCCATTGCGGAGACCGTTTTGAACCGGTTCGGGTATTCGGCGCGGGAAATCGCAACCGTCAAGTTTTTGGTCGAGAACCATCTGGCATTGGCAAGGACCGCCACCCGCCGGGATATCAATGACGAGGAAACCGCCATTAACTTCGCCCGAATGATAAAAGACCTGACCCGGCTAAAGATGCTTTTTTTGTTGACGGTGGCCGATTCCGCGGCCACCGGGCCGAAGGCCTGGAACGAGTGGCGTGCGGCCCTGATTCAGGATTTTTTCCTGAAGGTTTACCAGATTCTTGAAAAAGGAGAGCTGGCCACCAGTTTTGCCGTTAAAGAGATAGAAAAAAAACGGGCTTTTGTTATTGGCCTCCAGGACAAGGCGTTCGCCGGGGCGGATCTCAATGCGGTTTTTGATCTCATGTCCCCCCGTTACGTGCTTTCCGTGGATACGCGGGACATTATGAAGCATATCAATCTCTATCTGAATCTGGGCGGTCAGGAATTTGTCTGGGATATTGTCCGGGATTCGGAGACGAATACCCGAACCGTCACCATCTGCGCGAACGATCGGCCCGGCCTTTTTTCAAAGATCGCCGGCGTCTTCACATTGAACAATATCAATATTCTAAACGGCCAGGTTCATACCTGGCGAAACGGCATCGCCCTTGACATATTTCGGGTGGAGCCGCCGCCGGATCAGATTTTTGAAGATGAAAGGTGGCAAAGGGCCGAGGACACGCTTCAGCGGGTTTTATCCGGTGACCTTGATCTCTCGGGGGCAATGGCCCGGAAGAAGTATGATTTTTCAAAGACGACGCCGGATATTTTTACGCAGCCGAACCGGGTGGTTGTGGATAATGAGAGTTCGAGCTTTTTCACGATTATTGAAGTTTTTTCATATGATTTTAAGGGACTGCTTTACCGAGTGACGGATGCCATCAGCCGTTGCGAGCTAAATATCCGAATCGCAAAGATCGCTACCAAGGTCGACCAGGTGGTGGACGTCTTCTACGTCTGGGATGAGCATGAAGAAAAGGTCTTATCCCATAAGCGGGTGGAAGCGGTAAAACGTGCGATCCGGGATGTATTGCCGGAGAATACCCATGGGACGGTCATGCAGACGGGTAACGTGTTGAACGAGTCAACCTGATCAGAACCATTAAACTGCTGAATAAGAAAGAGGTTTACAATGAAAACCAGAATTATCCTTTGGCTTTTTTCTATATTACTATTACCGGTATCTTCAGCATTCGCCGCGGATGCCATCAATACCGGGGATACGGCATGGATTATCGTTTCCACCGCCCTGGTAATGGTGATGACCCCGGCCGGGCTGGCGCTTTTTTACGGCGGGATGTCCCGGTACAAGAACCTGCTTAACACGGTTGCCATGACCCTCGTGGCCTATTGCCTGGCGAGCATCATCTGGGTGGTATGGGGCTATTCCCTGGCCTTCGGGCCGGATGTGTCGGGCCTAATAGGCGGACTGTCCCATATCTTTCTAAATGGCATCGATATCAACCATGTTACCGGCACCATTCCGACCCTTTTGTTTGTGCTGTTCCAGCTGACTTTTGCGGGAATTACGGTCGCTCTGGTTTTAGGCTCGGTAGTGGATCGGATGAAGTTTTCCGCCTGGATTGTTTTTACGGTTCTATGGGTGACGGTCATCTACTGTCCCATGGCCCATTGGGTGTGGGGCGGCGGATGGATGGGGGCCATCGGCGCCCTAGATTTCGCGGGCGGAAACGTGGTTCATATCAATGCGGGTATTGCCGGGCTGGTTCTGGCGCTCATGCTGGGCAAACGGATCGGCTATGGCAAGGAGGCCATGTTTCCGTCCAGTGTTACCCTGACTTCGCTTGGCGCGGCCATGCTTTGGTTCGGATGGTTCGGCTTCAATGCCGGCAGCCAGCTGGCGGCGGACGGCGTTGCGGTCTCGGCATTCATGGTGACCAATACCTCGGCGGCAATGGGGGCTTTGGCGTGGATGTTCGCGGAATGGAAAGGAACCCGGAAGCCGACGGTCCTGGGGCTCGCCTCGGGTATTGTCGCCGGGTTGGTGGCGATTACTCCGGCAGCCGGGTTTGTGAACCTGCCGGCCGCACTGGTGATCGGTCTTGTAGCCGGAGTACTCGGCTACATCAGCGTATCCAAGCTCAAACACCGTTTCGGCTACGATGATACTCTGGATGCCTTCGGTGTCCATGGCATTTGCGGCATATGGGGCGCACTGGCAACCGGCATTTTTGCTAACCCGGCGATTACCGAAGGCGCTTCAGGACTGCTTTACGGCAACCCAATGCAGCTTGTGATTCAGGCGGTATCGATTGTTGCCACCATTATTTTTGTGGCTCTGGGCACGTGGGTGGTGGTGTTGGTTACCCGGCTGCTTATCGGCGGTATCCGGGTTGATGAGGAAACCGAAATCGAGGGCCTTGATAGCGCCGTTCACGGGGAGCGGGCCTTTGAGGTGGGATAATAAAGGAGGAGATTGGAATATGAAAAAGATTGAAGCGATAATCAAGCCCTTTAAACTGGATGATGTGAGAGAGGCCTTGAACGAATTGGGTCTTCAGGGCATGACGATTACCGAGGTGAAAGGCTACGGCCGCCAGAAGGGGCACAAGGAAATATATCGGGGCGCCGAGTACTTGGTGGATTTTATCCCAAAGATAAAGCTGGAAATGGTGGTGGCTACAGACCGGGTGGACGAGGTGGTCGAAACCATCAGCAGCGCCGCAAATACAGGAAAGATAGGTGACGGAAAAATTTTCGTCCTGCCGGTGGAACAGGCCATTCGGGTGCGTACCGGCGAGACCGGCGACGATGCGATTTAGGGCGGCATAGCCGCAGATACTGGAGACTGGAAACTAGATACTGGAGTTAAGGAATTCAGTCTATCTTTACTTAACAGCAATCAATGGATTTTTGTTCATCTCAACAAATAATTAACTAGAGGAGGAATGGCCATGACAACCCCGAGTGACGTCATTAAACTTGTAAAGGACAAAAATATCCGGGTGATAGATATCCGATTCATGGATTTCCCGGGTGTTTGGCAGCATTTCACCGTACCGGCGACAGAACTGGAGGAATCGAGTTTTGAGGACGGTTTCGGCTTCGATGGATCAAGTATCCGTGGATGGCAGCCGATCAACGCAAGCGATATGCTGGTGGTACCGGACGCCGCAACAGCCAAAATGGACCCGTTTTTTGAAGAGCCGACCCTGGTTTTGATCGGCAATATCGTCGATCCGGTAACCCTGGAGCCGTATTCCCGCGATCCCCGGCATATCGCCCAGAAGGCTGAGGCCTATCTCAAGCAGACCGGCATCGGGGATACGGCCTTTATCGGCCCGGAAGCGGAATTTTTTATTTTTGACGACATCCGGTTCGAATCCGCCCGGAACCATGCGTTCTACATGGTGGATTCGGAAGAGGGGATCTGGAACAGCGGCCGGGATGAGTTTCCCAACCTTGGACATAAGCCGCGGCACAAGGAAGGCTATTTTCCGGTTCCGCCGATGGATAAGTTTCAGGATATCCGCACCGAAATGATGTTAACGCTTCAGGATCTGGGGATTGATGTGGAATGCCAGCACCACGAGGTGGCTACATCCGGCCAGGCGGAAATCGATATGCGGTTCAAACCCTTGCTTGAAATGGGGGATCAGCTGGTCTGGTTCAAGTACGTGCTGAAAAACGTGGCAAGAAAACATGAACGGACCGTCACATTCATGCCCAAACCGTTATTTGAGGACAACGGCACTGGCATGCATACCCATATCAGCATCTGGAACGAAGGCGAGCCGCTTTTTGCCGGGGATAAATATGCAGGGCTCTCACAGGAAGCCCTGTATTCCATTGGCGGCATTTTAAAGCACTGCAAGGCCTTGTGCGCATTTTCCAACCCGACCACGAATTCATATAAGCGGTTGGTTCCGGGGTTTGAGGCACCGGTCAACCTGGCCTATTCCAGCCGGAATCGGAGCGCCGCATTGCGGATTCCCATGTATTCCGCCTCACCCAAGGCCAAACGGATTGAATTCAGAACGCCGGATCCGTCCTGTAACGGCTATCTTGCATTTTCCGCCATATTAATGGCGGTGATCGACGGAATTGAAAACAAGATTGATCCGGGTGATCCGCTGGACAAGAACATTTACGATCTCCCGCCGGAGGAACTGGCGGAAATCGATTCTACCCCGGGCTCACTGGATGAGGCCCTGATGTCTCTCGATGAAGATTATGAATTCCTTTTAAAGGGCGATGTGTTCACCCCGGATGTGATTGAGCGCTGGATTGAATACAAGTCGGAACACGAGGCCGATGCGGTGAGGCTCCGACCGCATCCGCATGAATTCTATCTGTACTATGATATTTAGATTTAAGATTCCTCGTCACTGATGTTGCCAAGAATGAAATAGCGACGAGGAATCTGAATTAATGCGGCGAGAAATGGGTATTAGGTATTAGGTATTGGGTATTAGATGTTAGCAGCTCCACTAAGCGTTTATCGGCCCAGCTTGTCAGCCTGATATCCCTGATAAACCCGCAGTGGCCGCCATAGGGCTGCTTTTCGATGGTAAGACAGTCCGGTCCCGCCAGGTCGGCGAGATCTTCTGACGGGATCACCGGGTCGTCCTGACTGGTGATGATTGTGGAGGGGATTTTAAGATCGCGCAGCTTTTCGCCAACAACGGCATACCCGTATAAATAGGCCTTGGTGCTCGGAAACTCCGTGTAGCGGGCGACAAAGTAGTCGGTGAGCGCCCGCATGTTGTTGAACCGCGAAATTTCCTCCAGATCGACGAGCTCCGGGAAGAAACGATGTTTGATTTTAAGGGACCGGCGCCATTTTTTCATAAAATGCCAATGGTACAGGGACAGCCCGTTTTCCAGGGCCGATATGGTATGGTCGGGATTTAAGACCGGGCAAACGGCGACGATCTTTTCCATTTGGATGCCGGCATTTTTTGCATTCATCCCGATGCGAAGGCAAAAATTGCCGCCAAGTGAAAATCCGGCAAGCAACAGGCGTCTGTGCGGAAATCTATCCTGGATCCGCTTTACTGCCCCGACCACTTCCCGGATCCGGCAGGCGTGAAAAAGTTCCCGGTTGAGATGATGCGTCGGCCCATGATCTCTTAAATTCAGGCGGAAGATATGAAATCCTTTATTCCAGAGGTATCCGGCCGCAGATACGAGATATGAAGAGAAGGCATCGCCCTCCCACCCATGGATCAATATACAGAGATCGCCCGGATTTTTTTTATTTGGTGAATAAAAGCCCATCAGCCGAACCCCGTCACCACAATCCAGGATATGCGGCCTCGCGGCGTTAAGCATCCCGCGGGCCCGATGGGTAATCAATAGCTGCCTGAATTTGATGCTGTTTATAATCGTCTGTGCATGGGCATTTCGCAGGAAAACAGGTGGTTCAAATGGCGTCATTACCAAATCTATCTATTTGGCTTCCTGGGGATATACCATTTTGCCGGCCGCAGCCACGTCATAGCCTTCAATGGATTGGGCGATATCTTTGAATTCAGGGTCCAGAAGGAGCCCCAGGAAATTCTGGACTCCTTTGTCAAAAAACCGCTCCTTGGTAATCAAAAGATCGTAGCGTTCCCAGCGAAGCGGGATAAAATCCAGACCCAGAAGCGAGGCAACGGGCCGGATGCCCGGGCCGGCATCCGCCCTGCCGGAGAGCACCTCAATGCCCACGTCCATGTGGCTGGCCACTTCATTTTTATAGCCGTTGATTTTTTCACCCGTGATGCCTTCTTTTTTGAGCTCCCGGTCAAGCAGGAGCCGCGTACCGGTGGCAAGCGAGCGGTTGACGATTTTGATGCCCGGGCGGCCCAAATCCTTTACCGATTGAATCGATTTGGGATTCCCCGGTTGAACCAGAATCCCCTGTTCCCGGCGGCAGAAGTTAACCACAGCCGGCATATGGGCGAATTCCTGGCCGGCGAAATCAAAATTATACTCAGTGCCGTTTTCCTGAAGCAGGTGGCTGCTGGCCATATGGCAGAGATTCCGGCGGAGCGCCCGCAGACCGCCCATACTCCCGATATTGGCAAACACGGCGATTTCTTCCGAGAATCTTTTATTAAACAGGGCAATGGTTCGCTCCAGCAGCAGATCATTGCTGCCGGTGATAATGAGCAGGCCTTCATAAGCGGGCAGCGGGTGATTGGCACGCGGGTAGTTCAATGTGTGGGTCTCAACCCATTGCTCCACCAGGTCCATTGGAAACAGCCACTTTCCGGTCACTTTCGTGGCTGGAAGGCCCTTTTCCGCCACCAGTGAATACACCATCTTCTCATTGACGCCGAGGAACTCGGCGACCTCCCTGGTTGACAAAAGCTTTTTCATGGATCTCTATCTCCTGTTAAAAGACATCGCTTATTTTTTTATAAGCCTATGCCAATAAGAGATATTGTCAAACCAAAAAGCATGACGCAGGAATAGGAAGTTGCTTTTTACTTTGCCATGCTAAAATCGACTTTTAAGTAACTTCAAGGTATTAGGTTTTGGGTATTGGGTATTAGGTT
>JAGYOX010000058.1 GCA_018399235.1 Desulfobacterales bacterium
TATGCATTTGGTAGAGATAGAGCTCGCCGTTTCTGATTTTTCCGTAGGCGTCTTTTAAGTTTGCCCGGCCGTCGCGCAGAGACTTGACCTCCGTGCCACGCAGTACCATGCCCGCCTCGATTTCGTCGTCGATATGGAACTCATGGCGGGCCTTGCGGTTTTCTGTAACGATTTTAATATGGTTATTTTCCATAGGGGACTATATCTTTAAGACTCGTTTTTTCGGGTTTTTTTATTTGAAGCTTTCGGTCAGGAGGCTGCCGTAGGTATCTTCAATCATTTGCATGGTGTTGATGGCCGATTTTTGGTTGATCACTTCCTTGACAAATTCCCGGGCCTCGGCGGCATTGATTCTGCGGATCATGTTCTTGATTATGGGGATGGACTGCGGCGCCATGCTCAACTCTTCAAACTCAAGGCCCACCAGGATCGGCAGGTTGATCATCTCCGCCGCCATTTCACCGCACATATAGGCCTTGATATTTTTTTGATGCGCGGCATCCGTCACCATTTTCAACAGCCTGATCACCGCCGGGTGAAGCGGGTTGTAAAGATAGGCGACATGCCGGTTGACCCGGTCAATGGCCAGGGTATACTGCACCAGGTCGTTGGTACCGACGCTGAAAAAATCGACCAAGTCCGCCAGGGCATCGGCGATAAGCGCGGATGATGGGATTTCAATCATGACCCCGATTTCAATATCCCGGTTAAAGGAAAAACCCTGCCGGGCGAGATCCTCTGCCGCTTCATCAAGCAGCTCAATTGTTTTATGAACCTCCTCGCAACTGGAAATCATCGGGAGAAGCAGCCGGACATAGCCATGGGCCGCCGCCCGCATAATGGCCCGAAGCTGGGTTTTAAAAACCTCCGGTTTTTTAAGGCAGAAGCGGATGGCGCGCAGCCCCAATGCGGGGTTGGCCTCTTCCGGGGTGGGAACCGCAGAAATCTCCTTGTCGCCGTTGATATCAAGGGTCCGGATGGTGACCGGGCTGGGCGTGATTAACTCCACGACCTCCTTGTATTTCTCAAACAGCTCCTCCTCGTCCGGATACTGGGGCCGGTTTAAATACAAGAATTCCGTACGGAAAAGCCCGATTCCGTCGCCGCCGTGGTCCCTGACGGTAACGACTTCCTCAGGCTGCTCAATGTTGCCCATGATCCCCATAACAAGGCCGTCCAAACTTTTCGCGGGCTGGCCGCTGGTTCGGATGGCATCGGCTTTGTCCGCCTCATACTTTTTACTGAGGTCTTCATACCGGAACAGGGTTTCTTCGTCCGGATCAACAATCACCACCCCGCGGTTTCCGTCAACAATGATAATCTCGTCATTGTCGATGACTTCCGTGGCGTTTTCCAGGCCGAGAACGGCCGGAATCTCAAGGGTGCGGGCGATAATGCTGGTGTGCGAGGCTTTGCCGCCCCTGTTGGTGATAAAGCCCTTAATGCGCTCGAGCTGTATCTGGCTGGTTTCTGCAGGTGAGAGGTTGTGGGCCACAAGGATAACCCGCTTGTCTATATGGGAGATGTTGATATCCGTTACGCCGACAAGGTTACGCATGATGCAGTCAGAGACGTGCTCAACATCGGCCGACCGGCTTCTTAAATAGGGATCCGAAATATTGGCGAACATGGACTTGGCCCGGGAGGTGGCCTCTTTTAACGCCCATTCGGCGTTGACCTTCTCGGATTCAATAATTTCTATGGCCTTGCCGTAGAGCATTTTATCTTTATGAAGAAGCATGTGGGTCTCAAGGATATAGGAGTGCGGCTTAAGGTCCTCCGGCATCCCCTCGATTACCTGGGACAGCTCGCTTTTTGCTTTTTTTACGGCGTTTTTGAACCGTGAGATTTCCTTTTTGACCTGATTTTCGCGGATATGATATTTTTCAATAACATCAACCCCCTCCCGGTCCACCAGATAGGCCTTGCCTATGCAGATGCCGGGCGATCCACTGATGCCATTAAGCACTATTTCACGTTCTTTTGGCGCCATCTATTCTCCAAACCCTGATTTAAAAAGCTTGTGCAACTGATCCAGGATTTCTGCGTCCACCGGATCTTCAATTTGAAGGGTGATGCTTGATCCCTGCAAGCAGGCCAGTGAGAGGATGTCGATAATACTCGACGCATCCACGTATTGATCGTTTTTAATCAGCCAGACATTGGATTCGGCTTTACTCGCCATCTCGGCAATCATTGCGGCGGGTCTTGCATGAAGGCCGAGTTCGTTGGTAATAGTAATATGTTTTGAAAGCCGTTTTTTTAAATCATCCATATTTTTGTTTATTTTCAATAATATAGCGTATCTTCTATATCATATTGATTACTTTTTTGTCAAACTAAATTATTGACAACAATCAGGGGCGTTGGTAACTAAGATAAATTTAAGTTTTTATCAACTTATTGATTTAATAACAAAATTATATAGACGGGATGCTGATGGCGGAAAAAGTGATTATTTACGGCAAATCCAAATGACCGTTCACAAGGGCGGCTCGGGAAGCCTATATACAGAAGAAAAGGGAAGTTGACTATATTGATCTGGTGGCGGATGCTACCCAGATTGATACCATGATGGCCTATTCCGGCGGCAGCCGCAGAATCCCCGTTATCGTAGATGGCGATGAAGTCTTTATCGGATTCAACGGCAGGGGCTGACGGATATAATGATGGTCGGCAGGATGCCGACAGGGAGTGGATCAATGAATGAAATGGATCAGATAATCGATGAGCACCAATACTTGATCGACGAGTTTAAGCTCGGGGAATCCTGGCGGGTGTTCAAGATTATCGGTGAGTTTGTCGACGGCGTCGAAGCGCTGCATGCTTTGGGGCCGGCGGTCAGCATGTTCGGCTCCGCCCGGATGGCAGAGGACTGCCCCTATTATCAGGCGGCCGTTCGAACTGCGGAAATGCTGGCGGAAAACGGGTTTTCCGTAATCACCGGAGGGGGCGGCGGCATTATGGAGGCCGGCAACCGGGGCGCGGCAAAAAAAAAGGGGCGGTCCGTGGGGTTGAATATCAAGCTGCCCATGGAGCAGAAGCCCAATCCCTATGCGAATCTGCAGCTTGAATTCAAATACTTTTTTATCCGCAAGGTCATGTTTGTGAAATATGCGATGGCCTATATTATTATGCCGGGAGGATTCGGGACGTTGGACGAGCTGTTTGAATCGGTGACCCTTATTCAAACCCACCGGGTTAAACCCCTGCCGGTGATCCTCTATGATTCAGCCTATTGGGGTGGGCTAATCGATTGGATTAAATGCCAACTTCTTGAAAATTCAATGATTTCATCTGAGGATCTATGTATTATGAAGGTGGCGGATACCCCGCAGGAGATTGTGGATATTGTAAAAGATACATATGCGGCGTCCGAGGATGTTTAGGGGTCGGTTTGCAAACATGGCCGTTAGTGAGAAATGCGGTGTAGAGGCGGGCTTTAGCCCGCCAGTGGCGGAGGCTGTTCCAAAACCCGTCTGCTGGAAGGCTGAAGCCTTCCGCTACATGGGTTCTGCTATTATTCATAACTTGAGGAAAGGTTGACCCCGCTTCATGCAAACCACTCACCAGATCTATTTTGCCGACTCACGCAGCATGAAAAGTATTGATGGGCAAAGCATCGATTTGGTGGTGACCTCGCCGCCGTATCCCATGATCGAAATGTGGGACGAAACATTTGCCCGCCAGAGCCGTGAGGCGGGCTCGGCATTGGCAGACGGCGATGGCAACCAGGCATTTGAAGCCATGCATCAGGTGCTGGACCGCGTGTGGGACGAGGTGATCCGGGTGTTAAAGCCCGGCGGATTTGCCTGCATCAATATCGGGGATGCCGCTCGAAAGGTGGATGAGCGCTTCACCCTGTATCCGAACCACGCCCGGATTCTTTCATATCTTTATGGAAAGGGCCTTTCCCCGCTGCCGGCGATTTTGTGGCGCAAGCAGACCAATGCGCCGAATAAATTCATGGGCTCCGGCATGCTGCCGGCAGGCGCCTACGTCACCCTGGAGCATGAGTATGTTCTGATACTGCGCAAAGGGGATAAGCGTGAATTTGAGACCCCTGATGAAAAGGCGGGGCGAAGGAAAAGCGCGGTTTTCTGGGAGGAGCGGAATCAGTGGTTTTCGGATGTCTGGATGGATTTAAAGGGCGCGCGTCAGGAGATGCTGGATAAAAGGGTGCGGGGTCGCAGCGGGGCGTTTCCGTTTGAGCTGCCGTACCGGCTGATTAACATGTATTCAGTGGCCGGCGATACGGTGCTTGATCCGTTTTTGGGGGCAGGGACCACCATGATGGCGTCGATGGCGGCGGCCCGAAATTCTATTGGATTTGAACTGGAGTCCGATTTTGTGGCGGGGATCAGAAAGGCCGTGGATCATATGGCGGCCTTTGGTAATAAGGTGATCTCCGATCGCCTGGCACGGCATGAGGCGTTTGTTCGTGAGAGGTCGGCCGCGGGAAAGGAAATCAAGCACGTAAGCGCACTTTACGGCTTTCCTGTGGTGACAAGCCAGGAAAAGGATATCCGTTTTTACCGGCCGTTGGATGTTGAGGCCGAGGGCGAGGGTCGGTTTAAGGTTTCCTACAAATGAATATTGTCTTTTTTGCCATTATTGCCATTGCTTTCGTATTCGCCGCCTTCCACCAGGTATTCGGACCCGGGGGCGGCGACACCACCCCCATCCAGGAGCTTTCCAGGGCCGTCGTGGATTCCGCAGGCGGCGCGGTGGAGCTGGCCATCGGGTTGATCGGCGTGATGGCGCTTTTTTTAGGGCTGATGAAGGTGGCCGAGGAGGGCGGGCTGTTAAGAATTATCTCCCGGCTGATCCGGCCCCTCATGACCCGGTTGTTTCCCGAGGTGCCCCCGGAGCATCCGGCCATGGGCGCAATGATTTTGAATATGTCGGCAAACGCGCTGGGGTTAGGCAATGCCGCCACGCCGTTCGGCATCCGGGCCATGCAGGAGCTGGACAAGTTAAACCCCGTTAAGGGGACGGCCACCAACTCCATGGCGCTATTTTTGGCCATTAACACATCAAGCATTACCCTTCTGCCCACCGGTGTGATCGCCTTGCGGGCCTCGGTCGGCTCAACAGACCCGGCTGGCATCCTTCCGACCACCCTTTTTGCCACCATGGGCTCGACCGTCGTAGCGGTGATTGCCGCCAAGCTGTATGCCCGGTTTGCCTCGCCGGATCCCGGCAAGCAGCCGATGCCGGAAGGCGGTATCGCCAATCCGGATAGTGAAAACGAGGATTCGGACACGGCCGAGGAATGGGCGGCGGAATATGATACGGATGCCGGGTATCCGCTCTGGGTGAGCACGCTGGCGCTGGGCGCTCTGGCTTGCCTGATTCCGCTGACCATTATTTACGGTGAGGTGGTTTCACCCTGGATTATCCCGTCGCTTATCATCGGATTCTTATTGTTCGGCGTGATCCGGCGGGTCCGTATCTACGAGGTGTTCGTGGAAGGCGCAAAGGACGGTTTTCAGGTGGCGGTAAAGATCATTCCTTATTTGGTCGCCATTCTTGTTGCCGTGGGGATGTTCAGGGCCAGCGGCGCTTTGGAAGCCATGGTGGGATTTCTGGGCGATTTTACTTCAAAGGTGGGGCTTCCGGCAGAGGCCCTGCCCATGGCGCTTTTGCGGCCGTTATCCGGCTCCGGCGCCTATGGCATCATGGCATCGATTATTCAGGATCCGGCTGTCGGCCCGGACAGCTATGTCGGCTATCTGGTAAGCACGCTGCAGGGATCGACAGAGACCACGTTTTACGTGCTTGCCGTTTATTTCGGGGCGATTCAGGTGCGCCGCATCCGGCACACCATGGCCGCGGCGCTGACCGCGGATCTCGCCGGCATTATATGTGCGGTGCTGGCATGTACCTATATTCTTGGATGATGTAGGGTGCGATTGGGAGGGAGGGTGTTCAAATCCGTTCGCTGGAAGGCTGAAGCCTTCCGCTACAAGGTTTGTGCAGATGGGGCGGGTTTGCAACATATAGTCGTTAGTGGGAAATGCGATGTAGAGGCGGGCTTTAGCCCGCCATTTGCAGGGATGAAGGCCGTTTAAACCCCGTTCGCTGGAAGGCTGAAGCCTTATTTCAAACAAATTTCAAATTTCAATATCCAATGACCAAAACTTAGTCAAACAAGGATTTGTTTGTTTTTTGTAATTTCATTAAGTCGATGAGCTTTCAAAAAAACAAAACCCCTCTGGGGTTAACCAAAGCCTGGCCCTTTGGGCCAGAATGCTCTACTCCCAGTGGTCGTCGTGTTTTTTCATGTCAATGTATTCATCGCCAGGGTGATGGCCGCCCCTGCCGGTCGAATCCTGTATCAACGCATTTAGGATCCAGCTCACCACACTGATTATGAGCGCCCCGAATACGGCCGCCCAGAAACCGGTAACGGAAAACCCCGGGATCAGCCCGGAGGCGATTTTTAGCATCAATGCGTTGATGATAAAGGTAAACAATCCCAGGGTCATGATATTGATCGGAAGGGTCAGGATAAAAAGAATGGGCCGGAGGATAACGTTTAACACCCCGAGCACCGCCGCTGTGCCAAGGGCGTGGGCAAATCCCGCTACCTGAATGCCGTCAACCATATAGGCGGTCAGCATAATGGCGGCCGTCAGGCAGAGCCACTTGATCAGCAGCCAGAAAACAACCGGATTGCCGCCCCCGCCGTGCGGACCCTGCTGGCTGTTTCTGGGATAGCGGGTAATATTAATATGCATCGATAACCCTTCCGTTAATCAAAATTTGCGGTTTCTGGTCGTCTGTTGCTGACAGTTCGACGTCGGCTGCTACCTCTCCACGAAGTTCGGGATACTGATTCCGTAGACGGTTGAAGTCAAATGTTTCCAGGCCCTGCTGCAACAGATCGATCCGGGTCTCAAGGGACTGCTTGTCATCGCTTGTTTTTTTTTTGAAATACGTTGATATGGTTTTGTTGTATTGCCGTTTCATTTCTGTTTCCACGCAATGACGGCTGAGATTCAGTTTTATATTCATATTACAACCTGTTTGTTATATAAAAAGTTGATGACCCTCTGGGGTAATGATTAGAATAAATATATAAGTTCTGAGCCACGTTGACAAGTAATCGCTAAATAAACTGGGTTCGGGAACGGATTTTTATTTGACAATTCTCCTTCATGCAAACTAATAAAAGCCTTTGTTCATCATGGATAGGGTTGCGAACAAAGGGAGCGGTTACTATGTACGTGCCAAGATATATTTTTTTTACAAAAGGGGTCGGAAGGGATAAAGCCCAGCTCGCCTCGTTTGAGAATGCCCTGCGGGAGGCCGGTATTGCGCATCTGAACCTGGTTCAGGTGTCCTCCATATTTCCGCCGGGCTGTAAAATAATCGACAAGGAAAAGGGGCTGGCTAAACTTGAGGCCGGGGAGATTACCCATTGCGTTATGGCCAAGGAGGAAAGCCGGGAGCCCGGCCGTCGTCTGGTGGCAAGCATCGGTTTGGCCCTGCCGGAAGGCAATGAACGCTACGGGTACTTATCCGAGCATCACGGCTACGGGCAGACCGAAATCGAGGCCGGCGAGTTTGCCGAAGATATAGCCGCCTCCATGCTGGCCACGACTTTGGGGATTGAATTCGATCCGGACAAGGATTATGACGAACGCCGGGATATTTATAAAATGTCCGGAAAAATTATTCACTCAAGACATATCAGCCAGGCGGCCCTCGGTGCAGAGGGCAATCTTTGGACGACTGTTCTCGCAGCAGCAATATTTGTGAAATAAGGATGGCTTTGTAAAACGCCCAATTTCTGTGTTGCGCTTCATCTCTCGTCGTTCAACGTACTAAAATGTACGCCTCACTCCTCAAGATTCGCGACGCCTTGAACTTGAACGTTTTACTTTGCCATCCCAAATTCATTTTCGAGAGACTGCCAATCATGACACAGAAAACATTTATACCATTTGGTGGCGAGGCGATACAGACCCGGCGGATTGAAGATGCCCGGGTGGTGGTTCTACCGATTTACTATGAAATGGCGCCGTCCTATGGCAGCGGCGCAGGGGAAGGGCCGTATCATCTTCTTAATGCCTCAATCGAACTCGAATGCCTGGATGAAGAGACCCTGCTGGACTGGCGTAAATTAGGAATTCATACCATTTCCGGTTTGTTTCCGCCAAATGATCCGGCACAGGCTGTGGAAGAGATAGCCGACTCGGCCAGGCGGCACCTTACCGGAGAAAAGTTTCTTTTATCCATTGGCGGGGACCATGCCATTACCATTGGGCTTGCCAAGGCGGTGGCGGAGCAGTATCCGGATATCGGCATTCTTCAGATTGATGCGCATCTGGATTTGCGCAATGAATGGAACGGCAGCCCCTATAACCACGCCTGCGTCATGCGCCGGATCGGCGATGATTTAAAGCTTCCCTTTGTTCAGGTCGGCATCCGGTCATTCTGTCCGGAAGAGTTCGAATATATCCAGACCCACCATTTATATCCCTTTTATGCGCATAACCTGACCCCGGGCGACGACTCCTGGATGGATGACGTGGTCTATGCGCTGCCGGATAATGTGTATTTAACTATTGATCTTGACGGGCTGGATCCGGGTATCATGCCCGGGACCGGCACGCCGGTGCCCGGCGGGCTCACATACCGTCAGGTGGTGGAGCTGATCAAGCGGGTGGGTGTAGAAAAAAATATGGTGGCGGCGGATATCAACGAGCTGGCTAAAATTGAGGGCTCCGTGGTATCCGAATTCACCGCGGCAAAGCTTGCCACCAAGCTGTTTGTCTATTGCCTGAAATAAGGCGGAGGATCTTTCAAATCCGTTCGCTGGAAGGCTGAAGCCTTCCGCTACATGGTTTGTGCAGATGGTGTTGGTTTGCGAAAGACGGTCGTTAGTGGGAAATGCGATGTAGAGGCGGGCTTTAGCCCGCCATTCGCAGGGACGGAGGTTGTTTCAAAACCCGTTCGCTGGAAGGCTGAAGCCTTCCGCTGCATTTCCGCTGAAGCCTTGAAATTTTGAATACAGAAAAGCCCCGGTTGGTCCATGTCCGACCGGGGCTTTGTATTGTGTTTCAGTTATGGCAATGCCTTAGAACAGTCCGCTCACCTTTCCGGTATCCGAGTCAACGTCAATTCTTCTGAAAGCCGGGTTGGAACCGGTCCCGGGCATCAGGCTGATGGTCCCTGCGCAGGGGCAGAGGAACTTGGCGCCGGAGTAAATCAAAACGTCGCGGATCGGCAGCCGCCATCCCTTGGGAACCCCCTTTAGTGTGGGATCATGGGTGAGACTCAGGTGGGTTTTGACCATCATGGTGGTAAAATCCGCGTATTTGGGATCTTCTTCCAGCATTTTGGCCTTCTGCTCAGCCTCAGGCTGCCAGTCCACCCCGTCGGCGCCGTAAACTTCTTTGGCAATGAGGTCCACACGGTCGCGCAGCTTCATGTCAAGCGGATACAGGAAGTCGAATTCGTTTCCTTCTTCACAGGCATCAACAACGGCGTCGGCAAATTCCAGGGCGCCGTCGCCGCCTTTCAGCCAGTGTTCGGACTCGGCCACACGGGCGCCGGCTTCTTCCGCGGCTTTTCTTACGATTTTGACCTCGTCATCGGTGTCCGTGTAGAACTTGTTGATGCAGACAACCGGGTTGATGCCGGATTTGCGGATCACGTTGATCATGTGCACCATGTTTTCAACGCCTTTTTCCACCAGTCCGGTGTTTTCCTTGGTGTATTCCTCGGGCATGGCCTTTCCGGGCACGACCTTGGGGCCGCCGCCGTGCATCTTGAGCGCGCGGATGGTGGCTGTCAGAACGGAGACGTGGGGTTTTAAGCCGGAGTTGCGGCATTTCACGTTCCAGAATTTTTCAAAGCCGATGTCCGCAGCAAAGCCGGATTCGGTCACGTGGTAGTCAAACAGTTTGAGGCCGACGCGGTCGGCAATGATGGAGGACTGGCCGACGGCGATATTGGCAAACGGGCCGGCATGCACAAAGCAGGGCTGATACTCGGCCGTACACAGCAGTGTCGGGTTGATGGTGTTTCTCATAAACGCGGTCATGGCATTTCCAACTTCGAGGTCGCCGCAGGTGATCGGTTTGCCGGTCTTGCTGAAAGCCACGGTGATGTTGTTGATTTTTTCTTTTAGATCGCCCAGGTTGGTAGCAACGGCCAGGATGGCCATCAACTCGGAGCTCACCGCGATGCCGAACTTGGACTGCATGGTATAGCCGTCCATGCGACCGCCAAGGCCGATAATGATGTTTCTCAGCGCTTGGGCACAAAAGTCGATAATCCAGCCCATTTCAACGCGGGTGGGATCGACATCCAGTCGCGGCATGCCGGAGAGCCGCTGCAGCTGTTCATCAGTATAGTTTCTTTCATGCTGCATCCGGGAGGTCAGCGCCACCATGGCCAGGTTGTGGGCGTTCATGATGTCGTTGATATCACCGGTCAGGCCCAGGGAAAATTCGGTCATGGGGATTAAAATGGAGTTGCCGCCGCCGGCAGCCGTTCCTTTAACATTCATCGTGGGGCCGCCGGAGGGCTGACGCAGGGCGCCGCCGACATTTTTGCCGCGCTTGCCGAGTCCTTCCATAAGGCCGACGGAGGTGGTGCTTTTGCCTTCTCCAAGCGGCGTCGGGGTAATGGCGGTAACCTCGATGTACTTGCCGTCCGGTTCGCTCTGGAGGCGGTTCATAATTTTCAGGAAATCAAGTTTGGAAAGCCGGCCCATGGCAAGCATTTCTTCTTTTTCCAGCCCCAGCTTTGAGACCCATTCTTCCGGCGTCGGCATGCTCTCTTCCGCCGCCTCAGAAATCTGCCAGTCAGCCATGTTTACTGCATCGTATGCCATTTTTCTGTTCTCCTTTTTAATTTTGGGTTAACACATGATATCCGTAACTTATAGTATGGACCAACGACATTAAAATTTCCCTTTTAGCATGTCAATTTCGCTTTGACAAGCAGAATTGATGACTGCGTAAAAAGCCCAACTTCTGCATTTTTCGGCTACCCCTGAAGCTGGTATAGCCGGTGGTAAAAACCGTTTTGTCTGATTAACGCATCATGCGTGCCGGCTTCAATGATCCGCCCGTGGTTGATGACAATAATGCGGTCGGCGATCCGGGCGGTGCTCAGCCGATGGGCGATGATGATGGCCGTTCGGCTTTGCATCAGGTTCATCAATGCGGTCTGGATCTCCTGCTCGGTCTCCGAGTCAATATAAGATGTGGCCTCGTCAAAAATGATGAGCTCCGGGTCATGGGCAAGGGCGCGGGCAATGGAAATCAGCTGCCGCTGTCCGCTTGACAGCGATATTCCCCCTTCCGAGAGCCTGGTGTCTATGCCGTGGGGCAGGCGGTTGATGAACTGCCGGCAGTTCGCATTCTCCAGAATCGACTCAATTTCTTTTTCGCCGATATCCGGCCGGTCCGGAAAGATATTTTCTCTGATGCTCGCTGAAAACAGAAACGGGTCCTGCATCACCAGCGCGATTTTGGAGCGCACGTCCGATATACTGAACTGACGGATATCCGTGCCGTTGATCCGGATGGCGCCCTCATCCGGATCATAGAAGCGGGTGATCAGGTTGATGAGCGACGTTTTGCCGGCGCCTGTCGGACCGACAACGGCAATGGTTTCACCTCCCCGGATGTCAAGCGAAATATCCTTTAGCACCGGTTCTTCGGCAACATAGGAGAACGTGACATGATCGAGGGTGATACTGGTAATTTTTTCCGGCATGTTAAAACGTTCCTTGGACGCCGGCTCGGGCAGGCGGTCGTTTTCCCCCAGGATCAGAAATATCCGTTCGGCCGAGGAAAGGGCGTTTAAGGTAATGTTATATTTTTCCGCGATATCCCGGATGGGCCTGAAAAACATGCGCAGATAGGAGATAAAGACCACCAGCGTGCCGAGCGTGATGCGCTCGGCCATCAGGCTGCCGCCGCCATAAAAGATCACCACGGCCAGAACAACCGAGCTCACCAGTTCGATAAACGGCATGAAAATCGCAAAAACCGTTATCTGCTGCATGCCGGCGCTGAAATATTCATGGTTTAGTCGTTTGAACGTGTCGAAGTTGGCGGATTCCTGCCGAAACAGCTGTATGACAGACATGCCGCCGATGGTTTCCGAAAAATGGGAGTTGATCTCCGCGATTTTTATCCGAAGGGTTCGAAACGCCTCCCTGGCCGCACCGGCAAACTTTGCCGCCACATAGAAGACAAAGGGAAACAGGACATAGGCGGCCAGGGACAGCTGCCAGTCAATGGAAAACAGCACGATGGTGATGCCGGCGAGCAGGAAAATATCTTTCATCACAAAGATGATAACCGAAGTCAGCATTTCATGCATGTTCTGGATATCGTTGGTGACACGTGTCACCAGCCGGCCCACGGGATTATGGGTGAAGAAACGCACGCACAGGGTTTGAATGTGGGAGAAAAGCTTCATCCGCAAGTCATGCATGACCTGCTGCCCGATATACTCCATCATCATGACCTGAATAAAGTTGACGGCAAAATTTAAAAAGATGATGACTAAAAGGGCGACGGCTGCATAGCTGACGCCGGTCATATCGGGACGCCTTAGACGGGCAATGGTATCCGGCGGCAGTTCTGATAAAGGTTTATAGCCAATTTTGGCCGTATCCGCCGACACCCGAAATTTTTCCGGATACGCGGAAACAATATCCCTGACATCCGGATCGGATAGATCCACTTTCAGATAGCGTTCCGCTTGTTCGGTCTGTCTGTCTTCCTGGCGGTGGCCGGGAACAATATAGTTATCTATGGCGATCTTGGTAACATAAGGAATGGCCAGTTCAAAGGCGGTAATACAGATCATGAGCAAAACCGTTACCAAAAGCAGAAGCCGGTATGGGTGGATAAAGGGGTATAGACGCCGCAGCATGCGGACGTCCCGGGCTTGGCCGAGCGATTTTTCGCTGAATACTGTATCCGTATGTTTCTGCATGGCTATGCGCTGGCCTCCAGGCTTTGAAGCTGATAGGTCCTGGCGTAATAGCCGCCTTTGGCGATCAGTGTTTCATGGGAGCCGGACTCGATGATCCTTCCCTGGTCGAAAACGAGCACATGATCGGCAAACTGGACTGCCGGTATCCGGTGCGATACGATGATAATGGTGCGGTTGCCGTAAAGCGAGCGAAGGGTGTGGATAATGCTTGCCGCAGTTTCCGTGTCCACCTGGCCGATGGGATCATCCAGTAGCAGGATCGGGGTGTTGTGGATCAGCGCCCGGGCGAGCATGATCCTTTGTTTTTGCCCGCCGGAGAGGATCACGCCTTTTTCCCCGACAGTGGTATCCAGGCCGTTTGGGAATTCGACGATGGTGTCATACAAGGCGGCCGCCCGGGTAACCTGCCGGATTTCCTCGTCGCCGGCCGGTTTGCCGAAAGCAACATTCTCCCGAATGGTGCCGGAAAATAAAAACGGCTCCTGGGAGACGAATCCGATATGGCTGCGTAAATCCTCGAGTTTAAATTGCCGGATATCCGTGCCGTCAATGGTAATGCGGCCGCCGGTGACGTCATAGAGCCGGGGGATCAGTTTCAATAGCGTGGTTTTGCCGCTTCCCTGGGGCCCGACAATGCCCAGCACACGGCCGTGCGGGACGCTAAACGACAGCCCATCGATAACGTTGGGGCCGGTTGGCGAATAGGAGAATGATACCCGTTCAAAGGCGATATCCCCTTTTAAGTCCGCTGCCGGGATGGCCGCCTGGGCATCACTGATTTCCGGCCGGGTCTGCAGAATTTTATTGATTCGATCCAGGGAAGCCGCACCCCGCTGGATGAGGTTGGTGACCCAGCCTATGGCCATCATGGGCCATGTCAATAAATTCAAGTAGCTGATAAAAGCCACGAAGTCTCCGGCCGTAATGATGCCGGTGATGGTTTGCCGGCCGCCCAGAAAAATGACGATGGTCAGGCTGATATTGGTAAAAAGGATCATCAGGGGGAAAAAACTGCCTGTAATTTTAATCAGTTTGAGATTTTCCCGGATGTAGGTGCGGGAGCTTTGGGCAAGCCGATCGTATTCGGGCTGCTCAAGGTTATATGCCTTGACGACCCGGATGCCGGAAAAACTCTCCCGCGCCACCTCGGTGAGGTGGGAGAAGCCCTGCTGAACGGTGGTATAGCGGCGGTGCATTTTTTGTCCGAATTTGCGGGTAAAAAGGATAATCACCGGCATGGGGATGATGGCAAACAGGGTAAGCTTTACGTTGATGTAGGCCATGAAGCAGATGGCCGCGGAGCCAAGGAAAACCGCATCGGTCAATGCGACCATGCCCATGCCTACGGCCATGCGGATATTGTTAATGTCATTGGTGGCATGGGCCATCAGGTCGCCTGTTTTGGCCTGGTCAAAGTAGGCGGCCGAAAGCGTCTGGATGTGGGAGAAAAGCCGGTTTCGGAGGCCTTCTTCAACAACCCGGGAGGTGCCGATCAAAAAGCGCCGCCAGACAAACCTGAGCATTGCCATAAGCAAGGCGATGATGATTATTTCCCCCGCATATACGGCAAGTCTTGTATAATCGATGGAAAGGGCGGTTAAATCGTCCACCGCCCATTTGATCACCCGCGGTATAAAGAGCTGCAGGATATCAACGATCATCAGGCAGAGGATGCCGATCGTGATCAATTTGCGGCGCTGGTAAAAGTAAGGCCTTAAAAGGTTGAATGAACCCATTGATTGCTCAGAGTTTTTTATGTTAAAACAAATTGATTTTATGTTAGATAATGAACTAAATAAGAATATAGGGTGCGAAAAACGAGCAACACATTCTTTTGATACAAATAAATTACTATATACATATTCTTACCCGCATTCAATGGAAGGAAAACCGAAAGAAAAACAATGGGGTTCAAAAAAACGATAGGTACTGGATTAAGGAAATTTAAGGGGTTAAGCTGCCTTTTTTTTCTTTTATGTTTGTCAATTCAGATTGCATGGATGCCGGCGGCAAGGGCGCAGCTAGACGCTTCCGCCCCTGCTGGAATCGGAGGCGAAAAATCCCCGTATCAACTGCTGGAACAATCCCTTCAGGAAAGCCTTACGGTTGAAAAAAAACAGCTGGATAAATTATACAAGCAGCTCACGGAGGCCCGGGAATTTGAAAATTTATGCCAGGAACGGCTGGATATTTACCGGATTCAGTTAAACACCCACCGAAACATTCTTGTATTGCCCACAATTCAGGATTACGAACTCCGGGAGGCCCATAGCCAGCACCAGATAACTTTGAATAAACTTGATGAACGGGCCGCAGAAATCAAGGAGACGCTTGACGGGATTCGCGATACGCTTTCAAAAACCGTTGAGAAACTGAGCTCTTATGAAAGTCAGAAGGCTGAAATCCGGAAGGAAGCAGTTGAAACTGAACTGACCGATAATATCAGCAGACAACTTGGGGAGCTGTTAGACATCCTTTCCAAGCAGAAGAAGGTATTGAAAGATATCGAGGCGATTCATGAGGGGCTGCGGGAACGCATTAGACAAATTAAATCCGAGTACGACGAGGTTGCCGGGCAGTTCGAGAAAAGAATCGCCGAAATGGAGCAGGCCCGTCTTTTAAAACGAAGCGTCAACCCATTAAGCCGGCTCGGAATTGAGCAGATCCAGGTTGAAGGGCGTCGACTCAAAGAAAAAGCAAGCCGGTTTTTTTCCTGGGATAACTGGCGGCATATCGGGGTGACCGACAAAAAGGGGTACACCCTGTTTGTCCTGACATTTTTTTTGCTGCTGGGGGCGGTCGAGGTCATACTCGTATTCGTAAACCGATTCTGCCTTCGGCTCAGGGACGATTTTGCAGAGTCCGGTAAATTCTGGCAGTATCTGGCCATTCGTTTGATCCGCCGCTCTTTATATCTTATTGGAATTATACTGTTTATCCGTTTTTTCCCTGTCAAGCCGGCCTATGAATATACCCCTTTGTTTATTTTTTTAAGGGTGTTGGCTGACATATTTATTCTGCTTCTTCTTATCCGTTGGGGGTTAAATTTTTTAACGGCGCTCCGGGCGGAAACGGAAACGCCGTTTTTACGATTTCTCTATTCTTATCTAAAAATCCTGATTTATGGCATCCTGGTAGTCGGGGTTGTGTATTACCTGCTTGAGGCCGGGTTGAGCGTTAATTGCGTGCTGCTGGTGCTGATCCGGATTGTTTTTGAACTGGCCTTTCTGGTCTGGAGCTTTGTCTTCTGGCATCGGTTTCGGTTTTATGCCAGAGAGTCCCAGTTGGCAGAATATCGCTGGTTTACCTATATCAAGCCCCTGCTGCCGGTGGCCGGATATTTGATTGTGCTGGTGGGGCTCTTTTTTGAGCTGCTCGGTTTCGGAGCAATGGCTACATTCTGGCATACCTCCCTGGGCAAAACCGCGGCCGTGCTTTTGTGGCTTGGCATTTTATATATGGTGGTAAGAGAAATCTCGCCCTCCGGCGTTTCTGAGGCAGAAGAAGAAGAGCCGGAACCAATGGAAGAAAAGCCCATGCCCATTCGGTGGCTTTTGATCCGTTTAAGTAAGGTTGCACTTTTTTTGCTGCTTGTCCTTGGCGTTCCAATGGCGTGGGGCGCAAAGCGGGATTACCTTGGGGATTTCTTTTATGCCGTCAACTATCAGATTAAGCTCGGTGAAATGCAAATCAGTGTTCTGGATCTGGCGGTGGCGGTCCTGATTATATTGCTGACCCATACCGTGGTCATTGTCTGGAAGGCCCTGCTAAAAGATCAGATATTGGCGCATCGCGATCTGGAGCCCGGTCTGAAAGACTCGATTACCACCATTACCGGCTATATCGGTTGGGTGATCGGCATCATGATCGTTTTCCGGGTCATCGGTATCAGCGCGGCCTCACTGGCCGTTTTATTCGGGGCCGTGGGTATCGGTATCGGTTTCGGCCTGCAGAATATATTCAGTAATTTTATAAGCGGGATTATTCTGCTGTTCGAGCGCCCCATACAGGTCGGCGATGTGATTGAAATAAACGGCATCTGGGGGACGGTGACGAAGATCAACGTGCGCGCCACCCAGGTCAAAACTTATGACAATGCGGATCTGATCATCCCGAATGCCGATTTTGTCAGCCGCCAGTTGACCAACTGGAGTTTCAAGGATGCCCGTGTCAGACGGACGATAACGGTGGGCGTGGCCTACGGGTCGGATATCGATCTGGTCAGCGAGACACTGAATAACATCGCATTAAACCATCCCCGGGTATATCCCCGGCCCCAACCTGAGATATTATTTTCGGATTTCGGGGAGAGCGCGTTAATTTTTAAGTTGCGTGTTTGGGTTCACATCAATTATTTTTTATCTGTGGAGACGGATATCCGGTTTGAAATCGATAGAAAGTTCAGGGCACTCGGTATCCAAATCCCCTTCCCACAGAGGGATATCCATATGAAGGGCGAGAGTTATGCCTTACCGGAGCCTTCTCCGGCCGAGTGATGGCCGGGTTTACAGGAGCATTAGATGATGATCACGCAGTTTGTTATATTAGCGGTGCTGCTTGTGCTGTCAGGGTTTTTTTCATCTTCAGAGACTGCGCTATTTTCCATCAGCAGGGCCAAGGCCAAGCACCTGGCCAAGGAACCCGGCAGGTTGAATACATTGATTCTGTATATGAAGGACCGTCCGCACACACTTTTAACCACCATTTTAATCGGCAATAACCTGGTCAACATTGCCGCCTCATCGCTTGCAACGGCCATTACGATCAAATTCATGGCAACTGTTGCGCAGAACCAGCCTTTTGCCCATGCGGTCGGGATTGCCACCGGCATCATGACCTTTTTGATACTGGTTTTCGGCGAGATTTTCCCCAAAACCGTGGCCACCAGGAACAATGTCATGGTGGCAAAGGCTGTTATTCTGCCGATTTACTGGCTCTCATTTATATTTTATCCGCTGATCCTGTTTTTAAATTTTATTCCCAAGGTTGCCGGGATGGTCTCAAGCGCGCCGCATGTGACCGAGGAAGAACTGATGACCTTTGTGGAATTCGTCCATGATGAGGGCCAGATCAACCCGGATGAGAAGGAATTGATCAACAATATCGTAAAGCTCGATGATATCAGTGTTTCAGAGATTATGACGCCGAGTGCGGACATGTTTATTATCGACAAGTCCGGCAGCCTGGAAATCGAGCGAATTATCAGGTCCGGCTACACACGGATTCCGGTTATCGAGGGCGATATCGATCATGTGGTCGGCATCATCAATATCAAGGACCTGTTTCGTGAACACTCCACGTCGCCGGACAATTTAAACATTGAACGCATTATGCGGGCGCCATATTTTGTGCCGGAGAAGAAAAAGCTGGATCAGCTGTTGAATCAGTTCAAGAAACGAAAGGACCATGCCGCCATTGTGGTGGATGAGTATGGCGAGGTGTCCGGAATTGTTACCCTTGAGGATGTGCTTGAAGCCATTGTGGGCGATATCGTGGATGAAACCGACATCATTAAGCCGCCCGTTGTTAAAATCCGGAACAAGGAATGGCTGGTGCTGGGCGCGGCGGATGTTGCCACCGTTAATGCCAAAATCAACATGAATATCCCGGAATCCCCTGATTATGAAACCTTTTCCGGCTATATCCTGGAACAGATCGGCCGGATTCCAAAAGAAAAAGAACAGATTATCATTGATAAATATATGATTACTGTCAAAGAAATGGAGGGCCATCGGATTAAGGCCCTGATCGTCAAACGAAAATAAACAGCAAGCCAATCCTTTCATTGACAGTCTCGTAAAAAGTAGATTTATTCCGCCGCGGCGGTATTTTTGCAGAAAGGAACGTTTGATTCGTACTCGTACTCGTACTCGTTCTCGTAATCGGCTTTTATTTTTCGAGTATGAGTATGAGCACGAGTACCGTCCCGCTTATGCGGGACTGAGTACGATTAAGTTCCTTGGAAGTAACCCCCCCGGGCCGAGGCCCGGGACCGAACCTATAAGTAACTTTTACTGCCGAGTAAAGGCT
>JAGYOX010000059.1 GCA_018399235.1 Desulfobacterales bacterium
TAATACCTAATACCCAATACCCAATACCTAATACCTTGATGTTACTTAGAAGGTTTTTTTCAATACCGCTATATCACCCGGGCCTCTTCTTTTAAGGCGCGGACCAATTCAGCAATGTCCGCTACCATTCGGCCGCCCCGGCGCTTGGGCGGCTCGGCCATTTTTTCGATGACCACCCGGGGCGTCATGTTCACTCCGAGGTCCACGGGCTTGAGCACCTGCATTTCTTTTTTTTTGGCTTTCATTATCGCCGGCAGGGCCGGATAACGGGGTTCATTGAGCCGCAGATCCGCGCTGATGATGCCGGGCAGATCCATTTCAACCACTTCGATGCCGCCGTCCACCTCGCGTTCCACGCGCGCCAATGTATCAGACAGAACTTCGATGCGGGATGCAAAACACGCCTGTCCCCATCCCAGATATTCGGCCAGCAGCTGGGAAGCCTGGTTATTGTCATCATCCACCGCCTGTTTTCCCATTATCACCAGGTCCGGCTGCTCCTTATCGACCAACGCCTTTAAAATTCGGGCGACTATATAAGAATCAAGGTATCCCTCCGCCAGGACATGAATGCCCCTGTCGCCTCCCATGGACAGACCGTACCGGATTTCCACCGGCGCCTTATCGCCGCCGATGCCGACAACCAGGACCTCGCCGCCCTTATCCTCCCTGATACGGATCGCCTCTTCAATGGCGATCTCATCAAACGGGTTGACCTTAAAGCTCATGCTGGCGAGATCGATACCGGAGCCGTCCGCCTTGATTTTGACCTTCATGTCCGGATCCGTGACCCGCTTGGCGGTTGCCAGAATTTTCATGGGGTTTTTTCTCCTTTGCTTATCTTGTAATGCTTTATGAATGACGGCTTCAAAAACAGCAAATGCCGTTTGTCATTTCTAAGTAATTTAACGGTACAAGGTATAAGGTTTAGGGTATAAGGTTCAAGGTTTCAGTGTTCAGTGTTCAGGATGGGTTTAGCGTCTTTACTGAAACCTGACACCTATTGTTCACCTCCGAATGAAGTTCACAGTTCGAGGTTTAGTGTGTACAGGGTTCAGGGGCTTTTTATCCCCAGCACCTTATCCATATATCCGCGGCTGTACAAGAAGCCGAGCAGTCTATAAAAAGTTTGCGGAAAGAGGCGTTTAAACCGCCAGGCAAACCGGGCGTCAATCTGGGTCAGGGTGTAGAGCCTTTTTTTCCTGATACATTTGATAATGTGACGGCTGACATCTTCAGCGCCGCACAATGACTTGTCAAAAAAAGCGTTGGCCATACTTAATTGATGCGGGTCCGTATACCGGGCCTGATCCATCAGGTTGGTCTTGAAAAAAGTCGGGCAAACCACGGTAACTCCGATTTTATCGTTTGCCAGTTCGGCCCTCAGGGTTTCCGAAAGGCTGATCACACCGGCTTTGGTAACATTATAGGGACCCATTTCCGGAAGGCTGACGATTCCCGCGGATGATGCGATATTGACGATGTGACCGCCGCCTTCTCGTTTGAATAAGGGAATAAACGCTTTGCATCCATGTATGACGCCTATGAGATTGATATCTATGATCCACCGCCAATCCTCCAATGGGATTTTCTCCACGAAACCGACTGAGACCACCCCCGCATTATTGACAACTATGTCTGCTCCGCCCCACTGTTGGTCTGCTGTTTTAGCCAGGTTTTCCACGTCTTCCCAACGCGCTACATCGCATTTGACGCTAACCGCCTGCCCCCCGGCATCCCTGATCAGCTTTTCGGTCTCTTCGGCCCGGTCCATGTTAATATCATTGACCAGCACCCGCCATCCCATTCTCGCAAAATCAAGTGCCAGGCAACGCCCAAGCCCACTGCCAGAGCCGGTGATGACGACGCGTTTTTTAGGAAAACGTTTCACGGAGCGCTCCTTTTTTCTGAAGATTATTCTATAACCGCGGCATTACCATTTCGCCGTGGCCAAGATTTTTGTAGAATCCCGTGTATTCAACCCCCTTGACCGGTTTAATGGCCTCCTCCGGACAAATGGCGGCGCAGTCCCCGCAGCCTATGCATTCATTAAAAATATCCGTCCGCATCGTAGATTTTTTGTCGACCAATACGAGTGCATCAGCCGGACATGCCCTGATACACCATCCGCAGCCGTTGCATTTATCCGTGTCGATGTCCACGCGGCCGTTGATAATTTGATTTGGATCGTTGTAGATGGGTATCCGCCGCTTTTCTGAAAATTTTAAATACTTCATATATAGCCCCCTTTTTAATAGACGACTTTTTTAGCGCCATTTTCGTACCAGTCCACGGCATGGGTCTGCCGCGGTGTCATACCGTCGGGTTCGCCCACTGGCCAGCCGACGGCCAGGCTTGCGGCATATTTATAGGGATAACTGATGCCGAAACGCTTTTTCCATTTGCCTGTATACTGAAACGCCAGTTTGGCAAACCCGACCCAGCAGGTGCCAAGCCCCATGCTGTGGGCCGCCAGAACCATATTCTGGCCCGCTATGCCGCAGTCTAAATCTGGATTGGATACGCCGCGTACATCCTTGAAAATCAGAATGACGGTGGGGGCTCCATGAAACAGCCCGAGCTTGCCGTCCGCAATAAAGGTCACCGCGCCGAAGGGCACGGGATGCAGGTCATTGGGCTTCATGCGGATATTAAACTTGGCAAGCGGCAGCCGCCACTTTTTGCCGGGCACCCGGTAGTCAATCAATGATTTGAAAAGCTTGCATATTTTAACGGTGGCATCGGTCAGTTCCTGGATAACTTCGGGATCCCGCAGGACAATGAATTTCCAGGGCTGGCAGTTGCCGGCCGATGGGGCAAACCGTCCCGCCTCCAAAATCCGTTTGACCATGAATTCCGGGATCTGCTCTTTTTTGTACATACGGACGCTGCGACGCTTAAGAATTACATCTTCAGTTGGTGTCCGTTCGGATTGCCATTGATTAATAAGTTTCTCATGATCCGCCATTTTTGCCTCCTGTCTGATTTATCATGGAAAAAAGGCCGTCAATGCCGGCCTCCTCCAATTTTTTCCATGAATGAATCACTTTCAAGTATTTCCATTACCTGGGGAATGGTTGACCGCTGTTCTTTCGGGACTTCAACCTGTTCCTTAATAATTCTGGCATATTCCTTTATTGCCCGTTCGGTGGCAGGGTCATCAAAACACCTGCTCGTCTGCTCCATTTCAATGCTTAGGGCGTGCCGGAAGGAAGCCTCCAGCCCGTTATGGACCGCCTGCTTGACGCCTTCAACCGCTGCGGGGATACGCCGGCTCATCCGGTCGGCGAACGATTGAACCGCATCATGGAATTCGGCCTTTTTAAAGGTGTCGGTTATCAGGCCAATGTTCTTGGCTTCCTCCGGGGTGAGCTGATTTCCTTTGAGCATGAATTCAAGGGCTCTGGCCTTGCCGATCAATCTCGGAAGCCGCTGGCTTCCAGCGCCTCCGGGGATAATGCCGATCAGGACTTCCGGCTGCCCGATGGTAAAATTTTGATCATCAATCATAAACCTGAAATCAAAACATGCCGATATTTCGGTTCCGCCGCCATTGCAGGCCCCATTGATTGCGGCGATCGTAATCTTGGGCATTCTTTCGATGGCAAGATACAGGCGGTGCATCTGGTACCAGAGAAACAGGGTGGATGAATAACGTCTTATTGCTTTTGTCAACAAAAGCATCAGTTTTTCATACCCAGGGATCCAATCCATCTGCCAGTTGGAAAATGTGGTGAAATATTTCATCAACGTGCCCATAATGCGTGAACGAAAGATGAGGTTCACCAGAATCTTCCGATTATCGGCGGATATTTTTTCCAGCTCGGGTATGGAAAAATGCATGATAAAATTGTCTTCAATGCCGCCTGTCAGGATAAATACCCGGATGGATCGGTCCTTTTTTACTTTTTTGATCAGCCGGAAAAGCTCTTCGCAGATATCGGTCGTCAAAAAATTTACCGGCGGATTGTGGATTTCCACCCACAGGGTTGAGTTGACCCGTTTTGTTTTCAAGTAGTTAAAATCCATTTTTCAGTGTCCTGTCTGTAATTTGATCAAACAGTCGTCTCAAGGATATGGATTCCCATGGCGGCCTCTTCATAGGCGAGGTTGCCCCCGCCGTTTTCGGCCAGTGCCAGGCGGCAGTCTTCCACCTGCCGCGGGCCGGCCTCGCCTCTTAACTGGGTGATCAGTTCATGGATTTGGCCCAGTCCGGAGGCGCCGATGGGATGGCCTCGGGATTCAAGGCCGCCCGAGGTGTTAACGGGCAGTTTGCCGCCGAGGGTAGTTGCCCCGGATTCTGCAAACAGGCCGCCTTCTCCCGGGGGGCAGAATCCGAGCGCCTCGGTTTGGTGCAATTCACCAAAGGCGGTGGCATCATGGACTTCGACGATATCTATATCTTCAGGGCCCACGCCGGCCATTTCATAGGCTCTCTTTGACAGCCGGCAGGCGATATCCTGGTCTTCGGCTTCAAGGGGGCGGTCGGTTCCGGACCCGAGCGCGGAGGCCCTGACTTTGACCGGCCGGGCCGAGTCAAGTTTCTTTAAAAACGCTTTTGAGCAGAGAATCGCCCCGGCCGCCCCGTCACCTATCGGGGCGCACATCGGCACGGTCAGCGGCCAGCTTACCATCCGGGCGGCAAGAATTTCATCGACGCTCATTTCCTTCTGGTATTGGGCGGTGGGATTCATGGAGCTGTGGAAATGGTTTTTTGAGGCAATTACGGCCAGCTGGCGCTGGGTGGAGCCGTATTTGGACATATGCCACCGGCAAAACGCGGAATAGACATCCATAAAGGCGCTTCGGTTTTTTCCCGCCCCGTCGGTGTCGTTTTCCCCCGGAATTTCAAGACCTACCTGGCTGCTTACCTCCTGCAGCGCCTTCATATGGGAATCTATGTTTTCGACATCGATCCCGGTCCAGAATGCCTGAAACATTTTCATTTTGTCCTCGTCGTACATTTTTTCAGCGCCAAGCGCCATCACGCAGTCATAAGCGCCTGATAGAATAGCCATCCACGCGCAATGAAATCCTGTCGCCCCGCCGGCACAGGCATTCTCAAGATTATAGATGGGGATTCCTTCCACCCCCTGGGGCCGCAAGGCAACCTGTCCGCGGATGCAATGCTGGTTGGACTGGTACCCCCAATTGGAGTTTGAAAAATAGAGGGCCTCTATATCTTTTTTTTCAACCCCGGCATCTGTCAGCGTTTTATCAAGGGCTTCAGCGGTCAGGTCCTTGATGGTCCGCTCCCAGTATTTGGCAAACCGCGTCATGCCTACGCCGATAACATATACCTCTGTCATAATCTCTCCTATTTTTTTTCTTCGTATCGCTTCTCAAACGTTTGTCCCTTATAATGACTCCGCTCCAGGCTGCCGGGCGCGGCCCAGATGATTTCCGGGTGGATTTTCAGCCTGCGGCTCATGGCATCGGCGATTTCATTTCCAAGCGCTTCAAGGGCATCTTCGGCCACCCCTTCACCGTATTCCATCCGGATTTTAAGCGGCGGCACCACCCGGGGCGGCTTCTCATCCAGGATGATCCGTATTTCCCCGCTCACCCGGGGGATGAATTCCTGGATTACCCCTTTGATATGCGACGGGTAGACCATTACACCCTTCACTTTTAGCATGTCGTCGGCGCGGCCGATGACCTTGTAACGGAAACCGGTGCGCCCGCAGGGACAGGGTTCGGTAAATACCTGATGGATATCCCCCATGCTCTGACGAACCATGACCCAGCCGTCACCCATGAGGCTGGTAAAAAGGGCTTCGCCCTGGGCGCCGTTTTCAAAAGGAATCGGCGCCTTGGTTTCCGGGTCGACCAGTTCATAAAAGGCCAGGTCATCGCCCAGCCAGTGCATCCCCTGGTAGTCCTCGTGATCGCAGGAACAGCCGAATCCCGCGCCCGCATCAAAAATGCGGCAGCCATAGGCAGACTCCAGTTTCTCTTTAACCTCCGGAATGCCCGCACCGGGTTCACCGCCGCATACCAGGGCGCGGAACCCCAGTTCGCCGACCGGTTTGCCGATGAGCTTGGGGGCCTGTTCGATCAGGTATTCCGCCAAAGAAGGCGTCCCGGTATAGATGGTTCCCCGAAACAGGCTTTGCATCATCAAAATTCGTTCGCTCTTGGCCTCGGCGCCCACCGGCAGCATGGTTACCCCAAGCTTTTGAAAGCCCATCAGGGTCGGCACACCGGCAATTACCATGGACAGCGCAAAGCAGAACAGTATCCGGTCGTCCCTTCGAACCCCGGCCCGCCAACCGCCCCGCGCCATCACTTCGCCCCAAATGTTGTGGACATCATTGTTGGTCATCGGATAGGGCGTGGGAACGCCTGTGGTCCCGGTAGTGGTGGCGAACCAGTCCAGATCATCCACGGAAATTGGAATAATCTGATCGATGGTCTTGATCACATCCCCGCCGCATTCATTAAGCAGTTCAAGAAGGGATGCCTTGTTAAACAGCGGCACTTTTTCCTTGAATTCCTCAAAGCTGTTGATTTTTTCGGGATCGATTTTATTTTCGTCAAACAGCCGGGTATAAAACGGGGCGCCGGCGTTAAGGCGGCCGAGCATGGTTTTTAGTCTGTTGAGTTGAATGGGGACCATGTCCGGGGAATTGAACTTCGGCTCCATTTCCATGTCCCAGTAGGGTCTTTCTTGCGCCATCGGATACACTCCTTTTCAGCCAAGCTTCAGAAATCAAGCGGCCCGCGCGGATAGTTTTCCTTCAGGACATGGCCGCCATGCTGCCTCAGCATTTCATTGTTTCCGTCTTCGATCATGGCGGCCCGGGCATCCCGGAAAAGTTTTTCGGGCAGATATTCCCGCGTCAGCCCATTTCCGCCCAGCAGCTGAATGGCCTCGTTGGCGTTTTCAAAGGCCCAGTCAGTACCAAGGGTTTTAGCCGCGATTGAGTATTCAACGTGCGGCGGAGAGATGTTCAGGTTTAGCTCCATGGCGGCCCGCACATAGGCGCGGGCGGCCTCCACCCGGGTAAACATCGTGAACAGACGCTGTTTGGTAGTAAAATGGTCGATGATCGGGGAAAGCCCCTGAATACGCTCCTGCGCATATGTAAATGCCTCGTCAAAAGCGGCCCTTGAAAGACCGACGGACCAGTTGGCCATGGACAGGTTGGCGGCATTCAAGATCATGTCGATCATCGGTACGTAGAAATCCGGATCCACGAACATCCATTCCTTAGGAATTCTGACGTCGTCAAAAAAGATTTCCCCCTGATTCAGGTCCCGCTGGCCAATTTTTTCCAATGGCTTTCCCCTTGAAACGCCCGGCAGATCAAGCGGAAGGATGCAGATGCCGTTGCCGGCAAAGCCTTTTGATGGATCAAGCTGCACGTGGAGCATGGTATGGGTGGCAATGGTGCCGCCCGAAACCCAGGCCGACTTTTGTCCGTTTATCACATATTCGTCGCCGTCAAGTTTGGCCCGGACATCGCCTTTGAGTTTCGGGGAGGAAAAAAACGCCTCGCCCATATTCACGTGGTCCGATCCGTGCCCCGGCTCGGTGATCCCCCAGCACCCCCGGATGCTGCCGTCCGTGCATTCGCAGAAGGGAACCACGAATTGTTCGATCAGGTGCTCCTCGTTGGTGATGCAGATAAGGTAGAACGGAAAACAAACAACGGTGGTCAGAAGCGCCAGTCCGAAGCTGCCCCAGGCCAGCTCCTCGAATATCAGGCTGGTCTGAAGGGCGGACGAGCCAAGCCCGCCATAGTATTCCGGCAGAAGGATTTTATGATAACCCAGGGAGTAGGCTTTTTTCAGAAACGGCCACAGCGGCGAATCTTCGGCCACCGCGGCATCCGCACTCAACAAATCGAGCTGCCTGGCCACGGGCCGCATTTCCTTTTCTGCAAACTGCCGGGCCGCATCCCGCAAGGCGATATCTTCGTCGGTCAGGTTCGTATTGAGATCAAAATAGTCCATGAAGGCCCCCTTTCGCTTATTCAGTGGGTATACCGTATTTACGGCAATATTCCGGATACAACGCCTGGCCTGGCCGCAACAGGGGCATCAGCTGCAGGATTTTGCCCACCGGCCCTTTTGCCTTGATCTGCCGCAGGGCGAGCGCCTTGGGCACATTTAATTTTTTGAGCCAATACAGGTGGGCCGTGTCGCTTGACATTTTCATGACAACCGTAGGATTTTTCCCCTGCGTCTCATCATCAAATAACGGGCCGTCGCCATCAACATACATGGTCACGTCCGGATCGCTGCAAATAAACTGAACGCTCAGGTTTTCTTCCCTTACCTTTTTGCCGAATTCGGTTTCATCGACCATTTTGCTCCATAGATCGCCGAATAACTCAATTGCTACGTTTCTATCGGTAAAAACGGGCATGATCCTCCTCCTTTTTATTATAGGGATTTAGCACTTGAACAGGCTGTTTAAGACTTGTGTGGAGAAACATTGTTTATAAAAGCAATCATTGTGCCAACTCCATGTAAAAATATTATCAATTGATTTTATGAGGTTTTATTAAATCGCGGGTACGGGCTTGCCGGTTGGTTGTCAATATATTGCCAACAAACTGTCAAAATATTGACGCTTCGAAGTCGACTTGCTATAAATAAAATAATCTAACCTAACCTTTAAACCCTTTGCGGTGGAAAGTATTCCCATGAAAGCCCAAGTTTCCCTGTCGGATAAAGGCGGGATGAACAAAAAGACTGCCCAGGGAGAAATCGAGCTTATCGATTCTCTATTGGCGGCCGATCAAAAAAATGCCGCCTGGCATCATCTTAAGCAGGCCGTCGATCGTCTGAAGGCAAACCTTAATGCCGGTGATGCGGAGCAAAAAGTCTATGTCTCCGCCGTCCTAAAATTGTCGAATCTTGCTTTTACCCTTGGCAAGGGCCTGATGGATCTTGCCGCCTACCTGCATAAGGCCCACGAGATGACCGAAATGTTGGGCGACCGGCGTTCCCACGCCCTTATCAATATGCACCTGGGCAGGATTTACTACTTTTCGGACCGGCGGCAGGACGCCATGATCGCCCTTTCAACAGGCTTAAACGAAGTTGAAGATTTGGGCGATGAGGACATCATGGAGCAGTCCGCCGTTTTTCTGGGCCTGTTTTACTTTATGCAAGGGCTGTTTAAGGATGCCCGCCCCCACTTGGACCGGGCTGAACGCCTTTACCGGCGGGAAGGAGAAGGCCATTTGATTACCCCGTTGACCCCGGTTTTGCTCGGTTATTGCCTGACCTATTTGGGGGAATTCCATCGGGCTATTGGAAGTCTTGACTGCCATTGGCGGATGGCCAAAGATAGGGGGGATCGAACGCTGGCAACAACCCTGAGGGTGATCCTGGGCACTGTTTTGCTGCTGATAAAAAGGGAACATGAGGCTGATTTCCATATTGGCGCCGCCGAAAAAGAGGCGTTGGACACGGAAAATGTATTGGCGCAATACTTTGCCGGCGGCGCAAGGGCGTTGAAATCCATTAGAAAAGGCCGGATGTCCAATGCCTATGAAATTTTTGTGAGAAGCTTTGAAAAAGGGCATGCTTCGGGTTTTGTGCGTCAATTCGCATCGCCATGGATCATGGAGATGATCTATGAGTTTGAACGGCTGGGCTATAAAAATATCGATGAACTGGATTTTAAAGCCTATCAGCAACGGGCGGTCAATGAAAACAACGTTCATTTACAGGGGGTCGCCCTTCGGCTGATGTCACAGAAGAAGGCTTTTAACGGCGAGTCCATGGAAAGCATCCTGGCCGATCTGGATGAAAGCCGACGATTGTTAGAAAAATCGGGAGATATCGTCCAGATTGCAAAGACCGTTGTCGAAAAAGCCCGGCTTGAGCTTAGCCGGGGTAACCGGGAGGAAGGACGAAGGCTGGTAAAAGAGGCCTGGCCCGTGCTGGGGGGCTATGCAGAGGAATTTTTTCCGGACGACCTGCGCTATCTTCTGGATTCGGAGCATCACGGCAGCAGTTGCCGGGGTACATCTCCCGAATCGTTTGATCGATATATCGAACTTACCGAAGCCATGTTTCCGAAGCATGAGCGGGAGGATATTTTGGCCCGGGCGGTTGAGGCCACAAACCGGTTTTTCGGCGCTGAACGCGGCTGCCTTTTCTGGTTTCCCGGCGGTCAAATGACCCGAGATCCGGAATTACGGGCCGCCTGCAACGTGACGCAGGCTGATGTATCGTCAAATGATTTCAAGGAAAACAAGGAACTGATCTTAAAAGCATTCCGTACAGGGCGTCCCATTTTAAACCGGGCCGGCCGGGGTAACGAAAACCTTTCAAATGTGTCGGCCAAGGCGCTTTTGTGCCTGCCGGTGGAAATCCAGGGCAAGATACGGGCCGTGTTGTACCACGACAACTCCTATCTTGAAGACTGTTTCGATTTTCTGGATGCGGATACCCTGCAAAAGACAGTTGACCATGTCAGCCGTCAGGTCGCGAGGATCTGGGATTATTTTCAGATCCGGGAGGAACGAAACGACCTGATCATGGAAAAATCCATCCAGGAGGAATCCAGTGCGGAAAAGGTGTTTTTATATGAAAGTCCGAAGATGGCCGCCTTGATTCAAGATCTCGACAGGGTCGCCCTCTCGGATTCCACCATTTTGATTACCGGTAAAACCGGGGTGGGTAAAGAGCTTGTGGCACGGCGAGTGCATACAAAGAGCCGGCGGCATGACAAGGCGTTTATTATCGTCGATGCCTTGACTATTCCTTCCACCCTGATCGAAAGTGAACTGTTCGGTCATGAAAAAGGGGCTTTCACAGGGGCAGACAGACAGAAAAAAGGCCGGTTGGAAATGGCTGACAAGGGGACATTGTTTATTGATGAGATCGGCGAGTTAACGCCGGAGCTACAGGCTAAGCTCCTTCGTGCCATTCAGGAACGGATCTTCATCCGTTTGGGCGGTATCCGGTCGATTCAATCGGATTTCAGGCTTATCGCAGCGACCAACCGGGATTTGCAAAAAGCCGTGCAATCCGGCCGGTTTCGTGAGGATCTCTATTACCGCTTAAACGTGGTGCCGTTCCATATTCCGCCCCTTCGGAAAAGAAGAGAAGATATCCTGCCCCTAGCCAACCATTTTTTAAACCATTTTTCGAGAAAATACAATCGCCGGGGGCTGCATTTGGATTCGAAGGCCGAAAAACAGCTGGAAAAATATGATTGGCCGGGCAATGTCCGGGAGCTTGAAAATATCATTGAAAGAGGGGTGTTAATGTCTTCGGGAACCCGGCTGGATATTGATTTTTCCGGTTCCACGGGCAAGGGGTTTCCGGATATGCTAAAAGACCTTCCAAGTCTTGATGAGCTGCAGAAGCGATATATTGAATATGTGCTTGAAAAATCCGACGGCAAATTGGGCGGCCCCGGCGGCGCCAGTGAACTGCTCGGATTAAAACGCACCACCCTCTATGCGCGAATGAAGAAGCTGGGCATCCGGTAAATACAGATCTTTCTAAATATCCAGTGCCTTTCCATAAATATAGCCCGTCCGCCCATCCGGAAGCTCTATGCGATACCAGTCGCTTTCTTTTTGAATGACCTTGAGATAAGCCCCCGTGCTAACCCGATCGATGATTTTATAATTTGTGGAGGGGCCGATGCGGATATTGACGTTATCCCAAACCACTTTGACGATAGTAGGACCGGTACGGCCCGGTTTGTTAAAACATTGTTGATAGGCATATATCTGGCCCCCAGCACACCGGAGGGAAATAATATTTAGACCGTCGGGATTGATGGGGATTTTACTTCGGCTCAGGGTATCGCCGGTCTTATTTTTAATTTGCAGTTGAACCTCAAAGTCATCAATTTTTCCGCAATAAAACGACACCCGTTTGGGAGCAAGGGTCCAGGTACGGGTATCCGTTTGGGTGGTGGTCACATTAAAGAGGGAAAGCAGAATTTGAGTGAGCAAAGCGCCTTGTTCACCGCCTTCTCCAGCGGCCATTTCCATCAGGATTCTATCCCTAATCGTTTGACTGACGACCCGAAGCGCCGCCTTCGATGCTTTAAGCGGCAATTCGTCCTGATATTGTCTTAACGCCAGAAGATCCAACTCCGATAATTTTTCCATATAAACAGGGACATTATTGTCCGGGGTCACGATCTCAATACTGTCTATTTGCGTGGGTTCCCTTTGTATTTGCGCGATGGCGAACTGGGTAACAGTGTTTGAAATCGGATTGGGGATTTGAATGGTCAAATTATTTTTCACCGGTGCAAAACCGATTCTCGCAAAAATATATACATTGGGTTGGCGAATCGGATATGATGAATCCTGTTCGTAACCGGCAAATAAATTTTCGATATACGCGTTATCGGTTAATTCAACCGCATTTTTCAAATGCGGACGCATTAAATAGGCTTCATTTTCAAGGGCAAAGGTAAGGGCGCCCAGAAGATAGGTAAAGCTGTTTTCATACGAGTTGCGAACAGTTTTTACCTCGCTCGCCAGCGCTGGCGGCAGCCCGGCTTTATCCTGAAGTTCATTTTTAACCGGAGGCATGCCCCTGTTAAAGTAACAATCGACTTTGTGCATTGAAACGCCGACATTTCTTTGTCCTCCCCATAAGTCCTTTTTTAAACTGTTCCGTTCCTCTATTTCTTTGGCTGCAACGGATGATGCCTTTAATTCAGCAAGCTCTCTTATTTTTTGATGCCGGTCAATGGCCCTGCGAATTTCGACCCGTGCGGCATCAACGTCGTTAAGCATTAAAAAATTCATTGCCTTTAACGTATTAAGATAGATTTTTTCATAATCTGACATCCAGTACTCGCCGGTGCCTTCAAAAAACAGGGTGTCCCACGCGGTGACCGCCGAAGTCCGGGCGCTAAGCATGGCCCTTTCCTCTCTTTTTGTATATCTTTCAAAGGCGGCTTCAAGCACACTGTTACTTTTTTCAAACTGATTTAATACAGAATAAATTTCGCCCAGTTCCAGCATACAGATCAAATCAGCGTCCGGATCAATTTGACCGGAACGGTCAAATACCTCGTCCTCTAATTTTTCTATTCGGTATTGCTTTGCGGATGATTTCAGAAGGGTTTTATATGATTCCATTTCATGCGCCCAATGATGGGCCGCACAGCCGGAAAAAAATAGAAGCGACAAACAAAGAAGGCAACATAAAACCCTTAGCCTTGCTTTCCGGTTTTTCATCATGTTTCTTATTAGCAAGCCTGTGGGATACACGTTACCATGCGATGGGTTAGGGTTTTTCTATTATAAACGTATTGTTGTTTGAAGCCGGCACCTCTATGGGTATGTTCTTTTTTTGCAAAGCGGCATTCAACTGCTGGTAAAGATCGAATGACTGGCCGGCAAATATGATTTCAGCAATCGTGCTATCCGTATATTGATGCCGGATGGTTTTGCTTCTAAACCCGTTCAGGTTTTCGATGACGTCAATAAGAATAGCCATCTCATACGGATCAAAACTGTTGAATGTAATGAAATAGGGGGCGCCGTTTAAAAACCGGTCATTGAAATGGTCCAAAGTTTCTTTTGCCATTTCAATGGCTGCGGATGTTGCCATCCGGGACGCCCTGTCAACCAGTTGATCGTTATCATAATAGGACGGCTTGTTCGTTTTAAGCGTCCGAACATCATATGTCTTCGGTACAGTCGAGATAATGCGGGCGGTAGTGGTATCGACGGCCTGCATGTTGACGTCCAACCGGTACTCGGCAAAATGCTTGCTTTTTAGCCATTTTTTTTCTTTAGCCGAGACGGAATAGACGATGAGCATGTCCGCCCCCATGTCCGTAGAGAACCGGCCGGCCAAAATATTGTGAATGCCGATGCGATCAATAAGCCGTCTGGTCTGGTCGGCCGATGCGTTTTTTAGCACCTGAAACTGGTTATCCACAAAGATATTCTGCAGGGCGCTTTCGACTGCAGCGACGATGGAGGCGTCCGGGGGCGCCGCGGCATCGGTTTTTTGATGATAGACGGCCAAAAAAATCGGATCCCCCGCATGTTGAAGGATCATGGGGATTGACAGTTCCTTTAAATCATTTTCGATATGGCCTGCTTTAACGAACGCATTTATGCATACCCGATAGGTATGTCCGTTGGGCAGGATATTTTCCGAAACGGGTTCCCAGCTGGTAATATATCCGCTCGCCCGGGAATAAATTCGATCCGTTAGCAGTTCGTCTTTTTCAATGATCGTTTTTGACCCGATAAATGTGCCTACGCCCATCTCAACGGCATGACGCTGCGCGTTTCTGAGGCTTCGACTGCGTGCGGCGGCAATATTATTGTCTATTATAGCGCTGGTGCCGCAGGCGGTAATCTGCCTCACGTCTTCGTCCCGTGCGGTGGCGCCGGGTGTATAAAGTGTCAGCAACAGAACGATTAAACATATATGGCAACAAATTGCTTTCATTTTGCCTTTCTCTTTATCATTTTGGCCGGCTATCCCAAATTTTTTCGGCATACCCGATTACCAGCCAAACCATGAACGCTTGGTTACCTTGCGCAGCTGTTTTTCATCCGCCCATTCAAGGGTGCCGGTCCTAAAATCGACCATTTTTAATGTAAACTTGTAAAAAACATCCTTGGATTTTCTATCTATATTTTTAATGCTGGTTAACTCCCCATAAATTCTATATTTCGGCGCCACTTGGTTTTGTAAATACATTTGACGGTCCATTTCGCTGATTCGACCGTGGATCTCTTTCATCACCCGTCTTTCGTGCTGATCCAATTCTGTATAGTCCACGGAGAATTTAAAATTGCCGCTGTTTATCAGATTGGTAATGATGGTATCGGTGATTGCCTTGGTGTCGATATGTTCGCTGGTTTTGTTTTTAACAATATCAACACGCACCGGAATTCGCTCGGGAGTATGCTGGAACCGGTTGGCAAGGGAGGTGGAGAGATGATCGGCGGTCCGGATTAACGCCACCGGTCCGAATGTCGCCCCGGAGGTGGGTTTTTTATCGGGCTCTATGAATTTTGTTCCCCCGCATCCAATCATGGATATGGATGCCGAAACAATCAGAATAATAAACAGTTTTGTTTTGCATTTCATTGCAGATACCTCCGATATTAATTTTAATTTTTTAAATCTACGGGATTAGTTTGCCTATACATATATTCAGGGTCTCCCCGTCCGCATCCGTCCATTTGGCCACCACCGGCAAAGCGGAGATAAAGCCTGAAACGGACTCTTCCTGGATGAAGAGAAAATCAGAGAGTATCACATGGCTTGTCCCCTTATCGGTCATCCGGAGCCTTTCGCCATCGGCCAGGTATTCCACAGAGGATAACTGGACGCCGTTTTTATGTGCCAAGAGCTCTCGAATGGCTTTAATCCGTGCGATGCGCTCGGCTTGGGAGGGGGAGGAGGAAAGCTTGGCAGCGGCCACGGCCAAAATCGCCTGTTTTTGGTTATCGATGGCAAAAATGCGGACCCCGCCGTTATTCCGAAGTACCGGCGCCGCCTGGAGAAGCTCAACAAACGGGGATTCCCCCTTGATATCGATATCAGAGAATTGCTCGGATAAGCCCTCTGCCTTTTGGATCTCCCTAAGTCCTGCGGTGTTACAGGATGCATCGGAGTTTTTTAACGTGCCTACGGCGACATAAAAGGCGCTGCCGTCCTTCGACCACCAGGAGCCGACGACCGGCAGTTGTTCGATTTTAGCGCTAACCCGCTCTTCAGTGACCTGGAAAAAAGCATCCAATGCCATAGACTCGGCGGATTTGTCCCAGGCCCCCGAATTTTTTTCAGATCCACGGTAAGTAAAAACCTCTACCCCGTGGCTGAATTTGAGGATGTTGGCCCGGGCTTTGATGGCACCGATGCGGATAAGCTCCAGGCGGTTTCCGGTTTGGTTTTCTGATGGGACGATACGTGAAACGCCAATTAGAGCGAGGCCGTTTTCATCGGTTTTAACCACCCGCGCACCGCCCCTTTCAACCCACTCCGGCTGCGTCATAAGAATTTGCCTATACGGCTTTTCAATGGCGGCGTTTATTGGCTCCTGGCCGATACCAAAAGCCGGCGATAGGGTAAAAACGGTCACTACCAGCAACATGCAAATAGAAACGATAATCTTTTTTCCCATTGATGACATTGACAGCCTCGTAAAAAGCTCTCTATTCCGCCACGGCGGCATTTCTGCAGAAAGAAACTCAACGAATTGATTAAAATCCGTCCATACTGTCATTTCGAGCTCCCTTTTTGTCATTTCGAGCGGTAGCGAGAAATCTTTTGTTTGAAGATTCCTCGTCGCTGACGTTTCTCGGAATGACAAAGAGGAAGGGCTGACGCTCCTCGGAATGACAAAGTAGAGGGTCTGGCGCTCTTCGGAATGACAGAAGTGAAGGGGACTATAGTTTGAATCCCCTAAATCCCCCTTTTACCAGGGGAACTTGAAGGCGTTACCTTTCACCTTTCACCTTTCCCCTTTCACCTTGTACCCTTCCCCTTTCACCTTGTACCTTAAACCTTTACCACGCATCCGGATCCGCGCCTTCGCCGGATGAAATAACGCCTTCCTGGGCCGGTGTCCGCATTTCACCGCTTGGTACCTGCGATTGAGGCAATCCCGGCCCGTCGGATTTCTGCTCGATCATCCGTTTGACATCCTGGGCCATGGCTTGGGATGTCGGGGACCAGGCCAGCATTTTGAGCACCATGGGTCGTCCGGTAAACGGATGGTGAAGCTCCTTGTAATAGACGCTTTGTACGCCGATGATTTTTTGTCTATTTGCCTGCGCCGTGATCATCTGGTTAAATCGGCTGACAGCATGATACTCCTGCTCGCCGCTGCTTTGGTAATTGCTGGTATACAGAGTCAGAAGTTCACTGAGTTCCTCCATAGCTGTAAAAGCGAGCCGCTCGCCCATGAAGTTTCTGAGGGCGGCCATGGCCCGCAGGCGCGCTTTGTCTTCGGCGCGTTCATAGGCTTTATCCGCACGACCGCCGATGACTTCCACACCTGCCTGTCCGAATCCAAGCAGCACATGCTCACCGCCCTGGTCGATATAGGCCCGAACGCCTGTCAGGCATGCCAGTTCTTCATTTTTATTCGGCAGCTGTTTAATAACCGCCTTCTTGACGCGTTTTTTTGGCAGCGGCATCGGCGCCGTACCGTTTTCCATCATTTTGACCATCCGTTCCAGGTTACTTGACCACAGCGTGATGACCACTACCTGATAATTGCCGTGATAGGATCCTTCAAACGCTTGGATAATCTGGGTCCCCTGGACTTCAGCGAAAGCCGAGGCGGCAGCCTTGACCGATGCGTCGCTTATGGAGCGCAGGTTTTGCATTCGATCCCACCGGGCGAGGTTTTCCACCCGGCGCTGCCGTTTGTCTTTTTGCAGGTCTACGCCGGCCTCTCTAAGCGCCTGATCCAGCCTGGCCTCGTTCAGGCGGGCGGATTTTTCCAGCATTCTCGAGATCCGATCTGATATGCCTGTTTTTTGGGCGTTCTGCTGCATTGCTTCGCTGGCTTCATAGATCTCACGGAGCCTGGCCCGTTCGGCTAAACTGATTTCCCGCTCTGAGCAGCCCCGCTCGGTTGTGAGGTCCACGCCGAGATAAATGGCGGTTTTGGCCTTGGCCTCCAACTCAGCGCGTTGAAAGGCCAGATAACGGCTGTCTATGTATTCATTATCCTGGGGCGTTGCGTTCACCGATGCGGAGCCCACGCTGATATAAAGCAGTTTGCCCTTATAAATGTTTCGTCCCTCCTCAAATCCTTTTTTAGCAAGCCAGTTATAAGCGGCTTGCTTGGGATTTTCGCCTGGGGATAGAATGGTGCCGGGTTTTTTTTGCTGCTCGGAAACCATCCTCACTCCGGGACTGGTGATCAGGACCTTCCACTGTTCAACATCGCCGGAAATAGCCGCCTTTTCTTTTCCGAGCTTTTGGTAGGGCTCAATGTATTTGTAAAACGAATAACCCTCCAGCGTCTTTGTGTCTGAAAAACCGGAAAGCGTGGCAACGGCCACGGGTTCGATATTTCCCGATTTTTTAAATGATTCCAGAGCTCCTGCGATGTTTTTTTCAGGTACTTTCAGATCGTTTTGCCGGCAATGGGTGATCGTATATGGAATAATTATTCCGGCAAAATGTGTATTTTCATTTTCCGAGGCGTAGTCCAATGCGATCATCAAGTCTTCCCGGTAGACAGAAGGGGTCGTCTTTTTCTTCAACTGTTTTAAAAACGGCCATGCGTCATCAAATTTTCCATTTTTCAAAAGCGCCAGGGTATAAAAATGCAAAGGGTAGCCGTTTAGCTGCTCGGGTTGGATATCTTGGAGCGAGCGCTCATAAAGTTTTTCCGCGGTCTGGTCCCGCCAGTTGTAAGCGTTGTCATGGGTAAGCATGTAGTAGGACAGGGCAAGGGCGGGAATGAAAGCAGACGGCGGATCCTCCTCCTTGATGATGCTTTTCAATGTATCATCCGTACCCCAGATCCGGTCGAATGCGGCGTCCAGTTCATCCGGGTGCTCAATGGACGCCAGCTGCTGGAGCAGTTTGACTTCCAGACGGTTGGCAGGCCCCAGGGGACCGGGTTCAATGCCCATTATCATTTTTTTAGCCTGTTTGTCTGTAATCCGGTATGAAAAGCTCTCGGGAACGGTTTCAGGCAGTTTTACCCACCCCGGCGTGATATCGGGTTGAACTTTTTTGCCGCCGGCGCATCCAGCTATCAGGAACATTGCGGCAAGTAATATGGTTAAATGGTAAATTCGTTTCATGACAATACCTCGTTGGTTGTTTTAATTATGTTCAGCGTTGTCCGCCGGCCAATGTAGCAGAAGGCTTCAGCCTTCCAGTGGCTGGGTTCGATCAACTTTCACTCCTGGCACAATTATATCACGTCTTCACTCACACAGGGAAAAACCTGT
>JAGYOX010000006.1 GCA_018399235.1 Desulfobacterales bacterium
TAAATCCCTGTTGGCGGAGCAGGCAGACAATTTAAGGTGAAAGAAAGGTATAAGGTTCAAGGTTTAGGGTGTAAGGTGCAAGTTTAAAATATTAAATTCTAAGGTACCTAATTCAATTAATTGTATAAATTTCGATAAACCGGTTAGATTAGGACGTCGGATGCGCTTTGCTTATCCGCCCTGCACTGAACACTGAAACCTTGAACCCTACACCTTAAACCTTAAACCCTACACCCTAAACCCTACACCCTAAACCCTAAACCCTACACCCTAAACCCTACACCCTAAACCCTAAACCCTACACCCTAAACCCTACACCCTAAACCCTACACCCTAAACCCTACACCCTAAACCCTACACCCTAAACCCTACACCCTAAGCCCTAAACCCTACACCCTTCTTTGCCGGGCAATGGCTTCCGCCGCCTTGATCAGGGGATAGGCGGTAGGCGGGCCTGTGAGTAGCGGATGGGTACCTATCTGTGAGGTCAAAACCGCATCCACGGTCATTTGGGTTTGAATGATGAAGCCGATCAGGTTGGTTAATTCACCGGTGGATTTTCCGCCGATGACTTCTCCTCCCAATACAACACCGGAATCCCTTGCAGCGATGAGTTTTACTGCCTGCTTGTGGGTATCCGGCAGGGTTGCCGGATGCCTGTCTACGCCTTCGAATGTGCCGGTGATAATTTCAAATCGTCTTTCGTTGGCTAAATTCTCCGTTACCCCTGCGGCACCAAATGCCGTGTCGCCGATGGATGTTGAGTAGATGGAGATGGTGCCGCCGAATGCCCGGACGGTTGACAGTTTATATAGGTTCATCCCGGCAATTCGGGCCTCTGCGCATGATGTTGAGGCCAGCATGGTTGGTTTGAGGGTCCGGGTGATGAAGCTGTATTTTTCCGCACAGTCGCCGACAGCAAAAATATCCGGGTTCTCCGTCCTCATGTATTCATTGACCCTGATAAAACCAAATTCGTTTATCGGCAGGCCGCTGTCTTCAGCCAGTTTTGAATTGGGCCGGTAGCCCATGGATAGAATAACCGCATCCGCATCCAGGGTTTCCCCGTTGTTCAGCTCCACTCCGGATACCTTTTCAGGGCCGTTAATTTTTTTGATGCCGCTTCCGGTTTTTACCCGAATTCCTCTGCATTCCACTTGTTTTTGCGCTTTCAGCGCGAATTCCTCATCAAAGGCGGCGCTTAAAATGTGGGGCATCATTTCGATAATGGTGACCTCCTTGCCGCATTTTGCCAACTCATCAGCCAGCTCCACGCCGATGAATCCGCCGCCAATGACTGCCACCTTTTTATGTTTTTCCAGACATGCTTTAACATTGTCCACGTAGGATTTGCTCTTAGGAATAGTAAAAACATTCTCCAGGTCCGCCCCTTCGAGCCATCCGGGTTTCACCGGCATGGAACCGGTGGCCAGGATCAGCTTGTCAAACGAGAATTCTGTGTTGTCAGCGGTGCGGCAGACCTTTTGTTTTTGGTCGATGGATATGACTTCATCAATCTTCAACTCGATCCCTGCGTCGGTCAATATAGAATCTGGAATTACATTTTTTTGGCTGCTTTCCAGGGTTCCGAAAATATACGGGATCCCGCAGGGGACCATGGCATTCTGGTCCTTGCGGATTAACATCACATTTTTTTCCGGGTGGAAGGATTTTGCTGTTGTCGCTGCAACAATCCCGGCCGCGCTACCGCCAATGACTAATACATCCGGTTGTTTCATTTCTGCTCCTTTTTTGGGTTAAATAGAAATAGGATAAATCCCTATAAAAAAATAAGTCAATTGGTATTGCAAAAAAAATACCAGTTTTAATTGTTTGTGTATTTAAAAGGGAGTTTCGGCAAGAGGAAACGATATCTAGTTAATATAACGTTACCTAAACGTTACATACGTTGGTTTTAAGGCACTCTTTTAAAAGGTAACGGCGTTTTTTGGATTGTTTTTAATGGTATGAAATTTGCATTTCTTAATAATCGAGAAGAACCATACAACCTCCTTCTTCTCTCTCCTTGGCAGCAGGCAACCGTTCATGAATGTTCGGTTGTCTGCTGTTTTATTTATTCAAAGCGATAGGTTTGTTTTTTATATATAAATGCGGCTGTTTGTATCATGGCGAGTGCCCGATTTTTTAGCTCCATGCGGATTTGCTTATTTTCTGGAGCCGATTCCAAGGCAACCAGTTTATCAGGGGGGTGAAACCTGTATAAGTTAACCCCTTGTTGATGTGGAATGACTCTGAGCATGTAATGCCGGTTGTCAATATACGATAATATGCCATGGCCGTCCTGCAACAGCGCGCCTGCTTTGCCGGGTGGTCTCGATAGAACGCTGGAGCCGAAAAAACTGTGTCGATATTTTCCGCCCAATAAGTCCATAATCGTAGGGGGGATATCGGTTTGACTGCATATCTGATCGTTTCTTTGCCTATCTGAGCCAATAATAGCGGGGGCGTATATAAGAAAAGGGATGCGCTGGGCGGTAGGCTCTGGTTCCGTACTTAAGAATCCGCCGCAGTGGTCGGCGGTAAATACAAATATTGTGTTTTTAAAATAATCGGATTGACGGGCTTTTTTCATAAATTGGCCGATTGCCCAATCCATATATTGTATAGTTTCAAGCTGTTTCGCATGCGGATGGTCCGGATAGGCCGGATGGATTTTGCCTTTCGGGATATTATAGTCCCGGTGAAATGAAAGCGTTAAGAGAACGCCCAAAAAAGGCTTGCTCTGTTCGGTAAATGTCTTGTGTGCGGCCATGAATAAATCTTCGTCGCACCATCCCAGGTGGGTTCTAAACGTTTTTTGCGGGAACTCATCTTCGAATACAAAATCATTGAATCCGTTGCTGCCTAAAAACGACTGTCGATGATCATAATAGGGCTGGCCGGCGTAAATAAACATTGTTCGGTAACCCCTGTCCTCGAGAACGTTGCCGATTGTCTGGATGTTGCCGACACTCGTTTCCCTTGTGATGATGCTTTCGCCCGGAAGATCCAGAAAACCGGCGACTATTCCGCTGAATGCCCGTGTGCTTCGGGTGCCGACCGAAAAACAGTTTGGCATCAAAAGACCGTGCCGGATTAATTGGTTAAGGTTGGGAGTCAGCTTCGGCATTCCGCCCATGAGGCTTATATATGGCCAACTGACACTTTCCATGATAACCAGGACCACGTTATAGTCTTTTTGCTCTTTCCCTGTATCCGTTATGCGCGCTAAGGGGTTACCCTCCTGTTTTAAAAATCGATCCTGTCGGGTTTTCAATATATCCCGGGTAATCTGGAAGGCTTTCTCTCTTGGCAGTAACTCATACAGATTATCAATCGCTTGCCCCCTGGCTAGATGGCTGTACATGGCTTCTCTTAGGGTAAATAGTCCGTTTAATGTTAATTGTGCCAGCCGGTTGGATGGACTGAAATAAGCCGGTCCTGTATTGATGGGCTTTGGGCCAATGGAGCCGCGGATGGTTAAAGCCAGGGCGGCGGTAATCAGCAGAAAGCATACGAGATTGGCCATCCATGAGCTTCGCCGGCTGGGGGACGGGAAGATTTTTTTATAAAAAATCGAGCTCGCGCTTATCAATACCAAAAGGCAAAGAACCAGCAGGGGGATAAGATGGAAGTCACGAATAAGGATTTTCTGAATATAGTCGTAATGAAAATAATGAATCACCTTAATATCAAGCCGGGAGCCGAATTCGAGAAAAAAGAAAAAATCTGCCACACAAACAAGCAGGACCAGCGTGAAAATGCATCCGGCCAATACGGATACGAAAAAGCGGAATGCCCGCAGGCGGTCGAGAATGGGCGGAGTGACGAGAAACAACAGGGCTATTGGGGCGGCCAACATTGCCGTTGCCACCATATCAAAATGCGCGCCACGAAAGAAAGCGGTTAAGATTTGACCGATACTGCAAGCGTCATAACTTGACCACGTGTCAAAATACAGGAAAAGACGTTCCAGAAAAAAGGCGAAAAAAATTGTCCCAAAAACAAGTAAAAGGAGCTTATATCGGCTGTATCGGAGGTGCAGCAATATTTTGCGCATCATTTATTCAATGGCGTTTATTTATTCGGTTTTAAGTGTGTTTATCCCTTACTACAAAAAGTATGCCATACATACACTAATGCGCACCTGCCGGCTGTAAAGCGGTGACCAAGGGATGGATCGGATGGTAACAATTCCATAGGAAATTCAATGAAAAGTCAAGTTTGATGGCTTCGTAAAAAGTCCAATATCTGTGTTGCGCTGCATCCCTCGGAATTTCACGTACAGCTAAGTACGCTGCATTTCTCGGGATTTGCGCGCCCCCGGATCTTAACTGGGGCTTGAACTTTTTACTTTGCCATCCCAAAATCGATTTTTTACGAGATTGTCAAGTTTAAACGGTTAGGTAACGTTGGGCTGACCGGGTGTTTTCATTTTTTAAACCTAAGGCTAAATTTCGCTAAATCAGTCCTTCCCATAGGTTCAGAGTGAATGAGAGCATCTGGCATAAATAATGCTAGGTAATAAGTAGAAGTCAAAGGGTGTTTTCGGAATGACCGGCTTTTCCGAAAACATTTGTGGAAAACCGCACCACAAAGAAAAGGAGGCCTGTTATGGCAAAAATGAAAAAATTTATGGTGGTCCATCACAACCCCGGGATTGACTGCAAAGTCGTACAGGACAATTGGCGAAAGATGGCAAATATTGAATCAGCGACTTGGGTGCGGACCTATATCAATGAAGAAGAAGGCTGGCGGTATTGTGTATGGTTTGCACCGGACGAAAATGAGTTAAAACGGATTTTTAAAGAAATGGATGTGTCCTGGGAGTCCATTCTGCCGGTCGAGGAGACGGTTCCTGACCTGTGGGGAGAAAAATGGGAGGAACATCTTCAAAAGGAACAGGTTGCGGACACCTTGGGCAATTAATGGGTAAAGTGAATCCATATTTCCGGTTGAAGAAGCGGTTCAGGATTTTTAAATCCTTTAAAGACCAAGAAGGCACTATGTAAAAAAGCGCTCATTATAGTAAATGCCGCCCCTTGTAAAAGAATGATAGATGGCCTGCAGGCGTTTGTTGGCGACCCGGGCCATGGCCTTTTCCCCTGCCTTTTCGATGTTTGTTGGATAGCTGGCCAGACAGCGCTGGCAATGGCTGATGTTGCCCAGTGCGATAACCGAGAAGTCAGCCATCATGTAGGTTCGTTTGCGGTCTGTTTTAGCATAATGTTCAACAGCAGCCATTGTATCCAGGCTAACCTCAACGACTACATGATTGCCTTCATTGGCAATATTGATGAAGTCGTAAATCGTCATAGGCAGGCAATCCGAGTTATCGTCTGTGTTTTGTTTGATTGGGAGATCCTGAAGGGAGAAAAAATTTTTAGGTATTCTAATGCCTGCTTGGGTAAACCTTTTGTAATCCTTCTGCAGATATCGATTGGCTGCCATGACAACGTTCATTTCTTGCCTGCATCTGTTATTAACCTGACTATTTGCATAGCATTTCCTGAAAGTGAAGGGTGTATGCTCAATGGTGCCGGTAAATCGGCACAGGAATAAATGGCCCTGCCACCATTGGTTTTTTTGAAAAAACTCCGCCGGGACAATTTCAAGACGGGAGGTGCAGATTACACTGCGTCCTAAGCTTTTGGCCCAGAGTAAATCTTTTATCCGTTTTGGCGGATGTGCTGTATCCGTTGTGTCAGGATTAATTTTATGGCTTAACGGGTAAGAGGGGTAAGCCTTCAGGTTTATATTCGGGTTGATTTTTTGATATCGCATAATTGACACCTACCTTGTCTCCACCCCTTAAAGGGTTAATTTAGGGGCGGCTCTACCTAAAATCCAATCAAGAAGCGTGCCATTTGGTTATAAAATATTACCTTAACGGTAATTTTTTAACAGGATTGACTTGTTATAGGCTTATTGATTGATTCTATTGTATTTTTAAAGGAAGGCGTCTGGCAATCCTATTGGCTTTCGTCAATCACCTCCCTCACTTTTTTGGACAGTTCGATCAAGTTGAAAGGTTTTTGGATAAATCCCTTGCACCCTTGGTTCAGTAATTCGGTGGCCTGTCCGTTGATACTATAGCCGCTGGAAAGCAATACATTGATGTCGGGATTAATGGTTTTCAATGCTTCAAAAGTTTCCCGGCCGCTCATCGCCGGCATGATCATATCCAGAATGACCAGTTGGATCTGATGCTTATTTTGATTATAGGTATCAACGGCCGCCTGGCCGCTTTCTGCAGTCAGCACCGTATAACCGAGCTCCTCCAGCATAATTTGGCCGGTCTCAGCAACAATTTTTTCATCATCAACTACCAGGATAATTTCAGAGCCCTTGCGTAATGTGCCCGTGAGCTCTTTCTCCGGTACAGGGGTTTTTGGGGAGGCCGGCAGGTAAATGTTAAACGTTGATCCCCTGCCTTTTTCACTATACACCGTAATATAACCCCCGTGATGTTTAATGATGCCATAAACCGAGGAAAGTCCAAGACCTGTCCCCTCTCCCTGCTTTTTGGTCGTGAAGAACGGTTCAAATATTTTTTGGCGGGTATCCTCATCCATTCCAATGCCCGTGTCTGTGACGGATATTTTAACGTAATCGCCTGGTTTGGCCTGGAAGGCGGCCAACTGAAATTCGCTTAGAACGATATTCTCTGTTTGGATGTAAATTTCGCCTTTATCCGACATGGCCTGGCAGGCATTGATGAAAAGATTCATCAGAACCTGTTCAAGCTGCCCGGAATCGACTTCCACTGACCATATCTCCGGCTCCAGACGGGTATGGCATGTGATTTCCTTTCGAGTGCTGGAAAACATTTTTGCCGTCATCCGGATCATCGGATTCAAATTCATGGATTTTACTTGATATTCACCGCCCCTGGCAAAACCCAGCAGCTGGTTGCTGAGGTCAGAGCCGTACTGGATGTGGCGTTCAATAGTTTTAAGTTTCTTGTAATTGGGATCCTCGGGCGGGGTTTTCATTAAAACCAGGGAGGTATTGCCCTGGATGGCCATCAACAGGTTGTTGAAATTATGAGCAATCCCCCCTGCCAGGGTGCCGATTGCCTCCATTTTCTGGACGTGCTGAAGATGCTCTTTGAACCGTTTCTGAAGGGTAATGTCGCGCATAATGCCCTGATACCCGTAAATGGTATCATCTTTGCCTTTCCAGAGGGTGGAAGTGATCAGGCAGTCGATGCTGTTACCGTCCTTTTTTCGGAAACGCAAAGAATAATCCCGGACATAGCCCTTGGCTTCGATTTCTTGAATAAATTGTTCCCGTTCCTTTGGATCGTCATATAGATCCAGGATATTCAAACCGACAATCTCATCCCGACTGTAACCGAAAAGGGCTTCGCCGGCCGGGTTGATATCGATAAATTCGCCGGTTTTCGCGGTAATATATATGGTGTCCCGGGAGTCCTCAAAAAGGGTGCGGTATTTTTCTTCGCTTTTTTCGAGTGCCCGCTGGGCGTCGATGCGGCTTGAGATATCGCGGGAGACGCCGATTATTTGGTCTAAATTGCCTTTTTCATCAAATATAGGGCGGGCGGTGATTTCCACCCACAAAGTCGTGCCGTCCTTTCGAATATACTCAATCTCAAGCTTATGGGCTTTTTGAACGGCGGCGGTTTTATCTTCCATGACCCGGCGGGTTTCCTCTTTGAAATACCGGACCACATATTCATAGGATTCGGGGGTGATAATTTCGGAAAAGGGCTTTTTAAGGGTTTCTTCCACCGAATAGCCAAGCATCTGCTCCGCCGATGGGCTGAGGTAATGGAGCTCAAGTTTCTCGGCTGACATGATCCATATCATGTCGGGGATATTTTCAATCATTAGGCGATAGGCCGTCGCCTTTTCCTGCAAGGAAACCAGCTGGGCCCGGGCATCCTCTAGCCGAACTTCCAGGGCCTGTATGTGTTTTTGCAGCTTTTCAGTGGTATTGGAAGCGGTCATTTTAAAGGCTCCATTTTGCCTGCGCACCGGTGATTTAAGGGGCATTGGTGACATAGCGGCAGTTTTTTTTTGCAGATCTGGTTGCCCAGGTGGACGAGCTGGGCGTGATAATCATTGAAAAGGGCGGCATCAGCCGGAAGGCGGTTCATGAAAAACTGCTGGTGCTCCCGGTATGATGCGCCGGCGTCAGTCAGCCCCAATCGGGAAAATATCCTCCGGGTGTAGGCATCAATCACGAAAATCGGCTTTTCTGCCGCATACAGGAGGATCGAATCAACGGTTTCCTCGCCGAACCCTTTTAAATTCATCAATGTTTTTCTAAGCGGATCTAAATCAAGCTGAAACATGTTTGACAGGTCCCCTTTAAACCTGTCAAATAAGAGCGTTGTGAAATTTTTGAGCCGTTCGGCCTTCTGATGATAGAAGCGTGAGGACCGGATCAATGGGGCAAGCATGGACGTATCGGTTTCATGAATGGCGGTGAGGGACAACAGCTCGTTTTGTTTAAGATTTTGAATAGCTGCATGGGCGTTTTTCCATGCGACGTTCTGGGCAAGAATGGCCCCGATGACCACTTCTTCGGCAGTATCTGCCGGCCACCAGTTGCGGGGACCGAAGGCTGAAAGCAGGGCCTGATATATGGATTTAAGGGATTCGCTGTTTTTCATTAACACCTTTGATGATGGCTTCGTAAAAAGTCCAATATCTGTGTTGCGCTGCATCCCTCGGAATTTCACGTACAGCTAAGTACGCTGCATTCCTCGGGATTTGCGCGCCTTGATCTTGAACTTTTTTCTTTGCCATCCCAAAATCGACTTTTTACGAGATTGTCAATTTTAATCTTACTTCTCTGCGATTATTAACCTTTACCGGTCGTTAAAAATTTACATGGAAAAATGGTTAGGGTCAAGCAGATTTTAACGACCGGTAAAATCTGCTTGACAGGATGCCCCGGGGCAAGCAGAATAATTAATTATGACGACGCGATCAAAATCAACCGCCTCAGAGAAGACAACATCTTTTCAAGGGCAAAAGGCAGCGCAACAGCGCCAGACCCGCGATAAAATCCTTGCCGCGGCGACCCGGGTGTTTGCCGACTATCCGTACCATTCGGCCAGCATTAGGATGATTGGAAAAGCCGCCGCGGTGGACCACCCGTTGATTAATTACTATTTTCCCACCAAGGCGGCGCTGTTTGAAGAGGTGCTGAAAAACGAGACCGAAAAATATTACCTGGCCAATATTTCATGGTTTGCCGGGCTGGCCGAATTAAGCCCGGCAAAGGGGCTTTCCCTGTATATTGACCGTTTTTTTGGGTTCGCGCTGAAAAACCGCGCGGCCCTGCGAATCATTACGCTCAACCTGGTTCAGGCGGAAAACGCCATGATTATTCCCGGATACAAAAGAATCCAGGGTTTTTTTTCCAGAACCGCCCAAACGTTTATGCAGGCGATCCCGCTGCAGGGATCCAAGCGCGAAATCAAGATGTTTACCACGAATTTCAACACCTTGGCCATTAACTACCTGGGCGCTGACACCTACTATGCCGGCATTATGGGGATGGAACCCGGAAGCCGCCGGTATTTGAAATGGGTGAAGGAGAATCTGATGTATGTGTTTCTGCCCCAGCTCAAGCAGATTGTCGGCGGACAGGGGCCCGGGTAATTGTAATTGGTTTTTTTGGGGTCATTTTTTGGAGTAAGAGTAAGAGTAAGATTTAGAAGAAGTGTAAGAGGAAAAGGAGGAATTGTTTATGATTGCTGTTATTGCAAAGCTTCCCGTGCAAGCGGAAAAAAAGGATGAGGCCCTGGCGGCCGTCAAGAAACTTATGGCTGAAGTGGCAAAGGAGGCGGGGACCATCAGCTATACCCTGAATATTGATGATAAAGAGCCAAATACGCTGGTTTTTATGGAGCGCTACCAGGACAAGGCAGCGCTCAGCGCCCACAGTGCCACCCCGCATTTCAAGGAATTTATGGAAAAAGCGATGGCGTTTGCCGCCGGGGAGCCGGAAATTAAGGTATTAAATGAGGTTGAGTCAATTTAATCTTCTCATGAAAACAAGCTGTTATGTACACCTATGGGCGAGTTGTTTCAGCAGGGGGGAAAAAGTTTGACAATTTAGACCAAATAAACTATTTTAGTCTAAGTTGATCATGAAAGAAAAATCGCAAAATTCAGAAATACAGACATTGGTTCTGGAAAAGGCCGCTGGGCTTATTGCCAGCCGGGGGCCTAAAGGCTGGAGCACGGCCGAGCTCGCAAAAAAATGCGGCCTGGCGAAAAATACCCTTTACAAAATAATCGGTTCCAAAGAGCAACTGGTTGAAAAAGTGGTTTTGGAACAGATTGACGCCACAACCACCATTTTGCGTCATATCATAGAATCTTCAGATGGTTACCAGTCGGCGGCGCGGCGCATGTTAAAAGAAGGCCCGCCGTTTCTGGCCCGGCGGCCCCGGGTGACCTTTGCTGAAATTTTTCTCGAATACCCCGCGATTGAAGGAAAGGCCCTGGCACACCAGAAGAAGGCGGCGGCGGCCATTATCGAGTTTATCCGGCAGGGGCAGGCCGAGGGCCATATCCGCAGCGATATTGAGCCGGAGTTTATATATAATCTGCATCAAGGTGTTACCGATCACTATGTCCGGTCCGGCCTGACGGGAGAATCACTTTCCGAGGTGCTGACCAAGGCTTTTACCTGCTTGCGGGAGGGGATTCGTTTGGGCGACTGGTAGGGGATGCCCACTGGATACTTTCCGGTCGCCCAATTGTCAGTTCAACCATTATGCGGGGCAGGGAGGCTTGGAATGAAGAAAAAGAAACTGATCATTACTATTTTGATTATCGTTGTTGTCGCCGGGCTGGGCACCTGGTTCGGGATGCCCGCATTATTAGGGGCAATGGGGTTTCATCCCGAATACGAAGGCCAGCGGTATATGCTCCCCGAGGGAAAGGCGCTGATTATCTGCACCAGCCATGACCGCCTGGGCGAGGGAGGCAAAAAGACCGGCGTATTCGGCTCCGAGTTTACGGCCCCCTATTATGAATTCACAGACGGTCGAATGGCCGTTGATGTGGCCAGCATCCAGGGGGGGCAAATCCCCATCGATCCCATGTCATTTAAATGGTTCCTGAAATCCGAATATGATGAGCGCTATCTTTCGGATCCGGAGCTGCAGGAAAAGGTTGAGCATTCGCTTTTGATCGATGGCATTGACTTTACCCGATATAACATCATCTACCTTGCCGGCGGCTGGGGGGCGGCCTATGATTTGGGCTTTTCTGAAGTGCTTGGCCGCAAAATCACCGAGGCTTATGCGGCAGGCAGGGTGGTCGGCGGAGTCTGTCACGGACCGCTCGGGCTGTTGCTTGTCCGTGATAAAAACGGCCAGCCCTTGGTAAAGGGTCGGCGGTTGACAGCGGTGACCAACAAGCAGGTCGAAGAACTCGGGATCACAATGACGCCCCAGCACCCAGAAAGAGAGCTTAGGGCGGCAGGCGCTAAGTTTGAAAGCGAAACCGCATTCCGCGACATGTTTGCCAACCACACGGTCGTGGATGGCCGCATTGTCACCGGGCAAAACCAGAATGCCGGCTCGGAGGTTGCCAATAAAATGATGATGGCGGCGGGAGGCACCCGGCGATGATGACCAAGAAACAGATCAACAGCCTAGAAATTGTTTTTCGAATCCTTGCCGGAGTGGTGGGATGCATCTTTCTTGTGCTCGGCATCGGGTTTTTGACGCTTCCCGAGGTTTTTGCCAACGGGTTTTTTGTTGAACCCGCCCGCGCCGTGGGGGTAAATTCGTTACGGGGGGATTTCGGGGCCCTTTTTCTCGGAATGAGTTTTTTTGGTCTGCTCGGCACGTTGACCAGACACCGCCGCTTGCTTTTTGTTCCCATCGTCTTTCTCGTTATCGTGGTGGCCGGCAGGATAACCAGTCTTATCGTAGATGATGTGCCCAATGTGGTGGCCGATTCCATTGTGGCTGAGTTAATCTTTATAACCATTCTGGGGCTCTCGGTTGTTGCATCCTCGGCAAAAACAGAAACGCCTGACCACGGTATGAGCCTGGGGGAATATTTTAATTACAAGCTGGTGGCGGGGATTGCCGTGGTCATCATCCTCATCGCCGGGGTATTCATGGCCCGAAAGCAGATTGGGATGAAGATGTTAGCGGTCATCGCCGCTGAGTTTACCCAAAAGGATGTTATCGGCGATTTGCCCGACGGGCTTCACGTTGGGCTGGCAGGCGCCGGGGCGCCGCTGCCGGACGCGAAAAGAGCGGGCCCTTGTACTTTTGTGATCGCCGGAAAAAATTTTTTCGTCGTTGATGCGGGTCCGGGCAGTATCCGCCAACTGGAGCTGATGAAGCTGCGGCTGGGCGATATTAAGGCCGTCTTACTTACCCATTTTCATTCCGACCATATCGCCGGATTGGGCGAGCTGATGCTAAAAAGGTGGGCCGGCGAGGCAAGGCCGGATCCATTGCCGATTATCGGGCCCAAAGGCGTTGACACGGTAGTGCAGGGGTTTAACCTGGCGTATTCACTTGATGCCGGTTACCGGGTGGCGCATCACGGGTCCACAACCACACCGCCCACCGGTGCCGGCGGCGTGGCAATGCCGTTTGATTTTTCAGCCGGAACGCGGGATGTAGTTGTCATCGACGATGGGGGGGTAAAGGTGACGGCGTTTTTGGTCGATCATCGGCCGGTGAAACCGGCAGTGGGCTATCGCTTTGCGTATAAGGGCAGATCCGTGGTGATCAGCGGTGATACCCTGCCTTGCGAATCCCTGCGGCGTCAGGCCGCCGGTGTTGATCTGTTGCTGCACGAGGCCATGCAGCCGGCCATGGTTCGGACCCTCGGCCAATTAATCAGAAGCAGCGGCCGCAACAACGTGGCCGATATCAGCCGGGATATTTTAAACTACCACACGTTTACGGAGGAGGCCGCAAGGATTGCGGATTCAGCCGGGGTCGGCCACCTGGTTTTGAATCACCTCCTGCCGCCCTTGCCGGTTACGGCATTGAATTCGGCTTTTCTGGGGGAGGCGGAAAAGTATTACAGCGGCCCCATTACAGTGGGTGCGGACGGCATGCTGTTCAGCATGCCTGCCGGCAGCAGCAGAATCATCAAAAAGTGGCTGTTGTAATTGGCAATCCTGTATTACTGGACCTTGCCCATCTTTTGATTGGAACCCTGTAATTTCAAGGAGAAAGGCATGGTTGAAAAACCCGTCTCGCGACGCGACGTTTTAAAGTTTATGGCAGGGGCCTCTCTGGCGGGCGCCACGGGCCTGTTTCCGGGTCCCCTTTTTGCCGCCCGGCAGAAAACCGCATTGCCGAACATTGTCTTTATCCTTACTGACGATCACCGCGCGGATCACCTGGGCTGCACCGGCCACCCCTTTTTAAAGACGCCCCATCTGGATCGGTTGGCCGGCGAAGGCGTGCTGTTTGAAAACGCCTTTGTCACCACCTCGCTTTGCAGTCCCAGCCGGGCCAGCTTTTTAACCGGCCAATACGCCCATACCCATGGGGTCAAAAACAATTTAACGCCCTGGCAGAACGAAAATGTTACGTTTCTGGAGCGGCTCAAGCGGGTCGGGTATGATACCAGCTTTATCGGCAAATGGCACATGCCGGGGCGCCTGCCGCAGCTCCGGGGTGTGGATGAATTCGTGACCTTCACGGCGAGGGGCGGCCAGGGCCAATACTGGGACTGTCCCCTGATCGTCAATGGAAAGCAAACCCCTTCGAATAAGCGCTATATCACCGATGAGCTGACCGACCGGGCCATGGCGTTTGCCGGACGGGACCGGCAGAATCCGTTTTGCCTGTATCTTTCATTGAAGGCCGCCCACCATGACTGGCTTCCGCCGGAGGAGCTGAAGGGCCTTTACGCGGATGCGGCGCTTCCCCTGGCGCCCGAGGCCGATACCTGGGTCACCATGACCAACGGCGGCATGTTTGCCGGTACCGCCGGACCGCTTCAATACCACTACCGAAACTATTGCCGCGTGCTGACCTCAGTCGATCATTATGTGGGGAAATTCCTCGGTTTTTTGGACAAGAAGGGCCTTGCCGACAATACGATCGTGATCTATGCCGGGGACAACGGCTATTTCTGGGGCGAGCACCGCCTGATCGACAAGCGGTGGGCCTACGAGGAGTCGATTCGGGTGCCGTTTATCGTCCGGGCGCCGGGTTTAATCCGTGGTCCGGGGCGTCGGGCCGGCCAGATGGTGCTGAATATCGACCTGGCGCCGACCCTGCTTGAAATTGCCGGCATAAAACCCGGCCCCGCCATTGAGGGGCAAAGCATTTTGCCGATACTGAAAAATCCGGGAACGCGCAGCCGTGAGGCCTGGCTCTATGAATACTTCTCAGATTTTCCATATAACGTTCCCGGTATTCACGCAGTCCGCACAAGAGACCGCATCTACATCGAATACCAGGGACGGTGTCCGCCCGAGCTGTATGATCTTGAGGCGGACCCGAAGCAGCGGAAAAACCTGATGGATCGGGTAGACGCCCGCGAACTGGCCGGATTACGGGATATGCTGGCAACCCTTAAACGGGAGGGACGCTTATGACGGCGATCGCATGGTCAAAAAGGCCCCAATTTTGGTGCTGGATAGCGGGGGCTGCCGTCCTGGTGATGATGGCGGCGGCCAAGGTTTTCTATAACCTGCCGTGGCCGGAACTGGCCCCGGCTTTCCATCAACCCGCGGCATTCATCTTCGTTCTGTTGCTGAACGTTTCCATCGTCTTCGGCCCGTCGGTGATCTATCCGTTGGGGCGGTTCCGGGGGGCCGCGCCCCGAATCTGCATCATGGCGTGCCTGCTCACGCCGGTGGCCTGGAATATCTGGGAGATTATTCGTGTTACGGCCTATTTCAGCGTAGCGGAATCCCTGTATTACGGCCTTAACTCGCTTTTTCTGGGGGCTTTGGCTTTTACCGCCGCCCAGATGGGATTTTGGGAAGCGGTTTATCGTGTCCGGCGAAAAGAACCGGGGGAAAAGGCCCGTGCGGCCGGACCGATCCTGATCGTTCTGGCGGGCCTTGTGCTGGTCTACGTGTTCTGCTTCTGGGCCATGGGCCAGCACTGGTTCTATTTTTACCAGGCGGTATATAAGGCGCTTTTTTAAAGGCAAACCAACCGGGGGGTGAATAATGGGTACGCGGCGCAGAATGAAGCACAGATACCGCAGGTTTTCATATCTTACCGATATCGGCGGAATAAAAAGCGCTATCGGAGAGCTGAAGGGAAAGGGGTTTCCCAAGCAGCCCCAATTGGATACCGTCTATTCCCCGAAGCCGGATGATCCGGTGTTTGATGAGCAATGGTTTGTGGATACGATAAAGGACAAACTGGCCCGCCACCCGGAAAACAGCTTTGAATACCCGTTCTTCGGTGAACGCATATTTGACGAGCCCCTGGTAGGGTTCATCCGTGGCGATGATCCTCTTCTGACCGAGTATAAAAACATTATCGGCCCCCATCATTTCACGCCGGAAGAAATCATGAAATGGCAGGCCGATAGAAACGGCGTTCCCGCGCCAAAAGCCGCGGATCTCTCGGTCGTCTCATTTGTTATGCCGATTACAAGTAGGACGAAGGCCGATAATGCATCCCGGACCGAGTGGGTTTCCGAACGTTGGGCGCAAACCCGGCTGCTCGGCGAAATTTTCAGCCAGAACTTTGTCCGGGAAATCGTTACCTATCTTATGGACAGGGGTATTTTGGCCATCTCTCCGGATGTCACGCCCATGTTCAATAAGAAAAGATACCCCGTCGTGGGCTGGGCCTCGCCCTGGTCGCACCGCCACATGGCCTATGCGGCCGGTCTCGGCACCTTCGGCATGCACGACTTTTTAATCACTGAAAAAGGCTGCGCCCACCGGCTCGGCAGTTTCGTGGTCAATTTAAAGCTTGCGCCCAACCGGAAAAGGCCCGACGACATCCATGCCTATTGCCTCCAGTACCAGGGCATCAACTGTATGAAATGCAAGAGCCGGTGTCCGGTAGGCGCGATTACCGAAGAAGACGCCCATGACAAGGAAAAATGCTATCAACGCGTGGCCGCTTCAACCAAGTACTGCAATAAAAACTACCACATTTTCATATACGGCTGCGGCCTGTGCGCGACCGGGACCCCCTGTGAGTCGGGGATACCCGAAGCATTGAGATCATCATCATGAATCTGCTGGTCAAACCCGCATCCTACCTGTGCAACCTGGACTGCAGCTATTGTTTTTATAAGCGGACGGAAGCGTTGTATCCCGGTTCCCGGCCCATGATGACCAAGGCGACCGCAGAAACCATGATTCAAAAGGCGTTGGCCGTGGGGCACCCGCATAATTCTTTTTGTTGGCAGGGCGGTGAGCCGACGCTTATGGGGCTGGGCTTTTTTCGAAAGGTTGTCGATTTGCAGCAACGCCTGGCGGCTGACGGGCAGTCGGTGGAAACCTCCATCCAGACCAACGGGCTTTTGATTGATGACGACTGGTCGGGATTTTTGGCGGATAATAACATTTTAGTGGGGTTGAGCCTTGACGGGCCGCCGGATATCCATGACCGGAACCGCATCGACCGGCAGGGCCGGGGCTCGTTTGCGGCGGTAATGAAAGCAGCCGAAACAATGACCCGGCGCGGCTCGGCATTCAACATCCTGACGCTTCTAACCCCGGATAATGTGTCCCGGCCGGCGGATCTTTATTCCTTTTTTTTAAAGCAGGGGTTTACCCATCTGCAGTTTATCCCCTGTGCGGACGTTGATCCGGCCACCGGGCGTCCGGCCGAACGCGTGGTTACCGGCGAAGCCCTGGGCCGTTTCTATATCCGGCTTTTCGACCTGTGGCTGGAAAACGGCTTTCCCCATGTTTCCATCCGCCTGTTTGAGGATTTACTCCTTTATTTTCTGGATGGCGTGCGCGCCTCCTGCCAATGGATGCCGGAATGCGACGCCTACTTGGTGGTTGAGCACAACGGGGACGTTTACCCCTGCGATTTCTATGTGGATGCCCCGCATCGCCTGGGCAATATCCATCGGCAAAATTTCGATGAGCTATTGGAATCGCCTGAACGAAAGGCGTTTGCCGAGGCCAAGGCCGACTGGCCGGAGGAATGCCGGAGGTGCCGGTTTGCGGATTTCTGTCAGGCGGACTGCCCCCGGCATCGCATAGATGGAATCAGCCTTTTTTGCGGGGCCTGGAAGATGTTGTTTGAGCATATTGAATCCCATCCCGTGGACATTCGGGCCATGGCCCTGGAAGCCCGCCGGAAGCACCAGGAGGCCATGTGGGCGAACGTCGGCCGCAATGACCCCTGTCCCTGCGGCAGCGGCAAAAAGTACAAGCATTGTTGTATGGCTTAAATAATTTCTAAGGAACTTCGGGTATTAGGTCTTGGGTATTAGGTATTAGGTTAAAAAAAATCAAAAGCTTAGCCATGTAGGGCGGATAAGCAAAGCGCATCTATCAATTCCTAACCGGTTTATCGAAATTTGTACAATCAATGTAGTGGAAGGCTTTAGCCTTCCATTGGACGCGTTTTGTGGCATCGGCCGCTTCTGCGAATGGCGGGCTAAAGCCCGCCGCTACATCGCATTTATCATTAACGGCGATGCTGTGAAGATTTCCTGATAGCAAAAGTTGCCAATGAAGCATCATAAAACAGTTTTTCACAAGTCCATCAGCTGCTTAAGCCGTAAGGGAGGCAATGATGAAGATATTTTTAAGATACACGGCGTTTTTATTGATTGTTATCGCCGTTCTGCTGCCCGCCTGCAAAGAGAGGCCGGACAAAGCGTCTTTCGAGCAGATTGAAACCGTCGAGTCGCTCAAGAAACACAGCCTGGAGTTTGAAAAGCGGGTTGAACGTGTCACTGATGGGGTTTATGTAGCCATCGGCTTCGGTCTGGCCAATTCCGTTATGATCGAAGGGAATACCGGGGTCATCATCGTTGATACCCTGGAGTCAATGGAAACCGCCGCCGAGGTGCGCAGCGCTTTTGCGGAAATTACTGAAAAACCGATCCGGGCGGTGATTCTTACGCACAATCATGCGGACCATGTGTTCGGCGCCTCTGTTTTTGTCGATGATCCGGCCATTCCGGTATACGCCCACGAGACCACCAGCGGTTATATCGACCGGATTGTCAGCGTCCTCCGGCCGGTGATTACCCGGCGGAGCATGCGGATGTTCGGCAGCTTCCTGGATGATGCGAGTATGGTCAACGCGGGCATCGGTCCGCGGTTAAACATCAACGAAGGCAGCACCATCGGCGTCGTCCGGCCGACCCGGACATATTCAGATGAATTAACCGAGGTTATCTGTGGAGTGCGTTTAAGGCTGCTCCATATGCCCGGTGAGACGGACGACCAGACCTGTATCTGGCTGCCGGAAAAAAAGGTACTGATTGCCGCGGACAACATCTATAAGACATTTCCCAACCTTTATACGATACGGGGCACCATGCACCGGGATGTCACCCAGTGGGCAAAGAGCCTTGAGCGGATGCGGGATCTCAACGCCGAACACCTGGTGCCGTGCCACACCGGCCCGGTTTCTGGCCGCGAAAAAATCCGGCGGCTTCTCACCGATTACCGCGATGCCATCACCTATGTCCACGACCAGACCATACGCGGGATGAACATGGGCTTGACGCCGGATGAGCTGGTGCAAACGATCAAGCTGCCGCCGCATCTGGCCAAGTCCCCCTATCTGCAGGAATTTTACGGCACGGTGGAATGGTCGGTGCGCGGTATTTTCAGCGGCAACCTCGGCTGGTTTGACGGCAACCCAGCCAACCTGTTTCCCCTGCCGCCAAAGGTTCGGGCTGAAAAAATAGCCGAACTGGCCGGCGGGGAAGATAGTTTATTATCCCGGGCAGGCAAGGCGCTTGAGGACGGCAAATACCAGTGGGCGCTTGAGCTCACCGATCATCTGCTGCGTCTTGATCCGTCAAATGAATCCGCCATAGAACTGCGGGTGGATGCCCTTACGGCTTTAGGGGAGGGTCAGAGCAACCCCAACGCCCGGAATTACTACCTGACATGCGCTGCCGAGCTCGGGCGGGGTTTAAAAATCAAAAAACAGGGAGTTCCCACGCCGGAAATGGTGCACGATCTGCCTTTATCACGGTTTTTTGAAGCGCTTGCGGTCAACCTGGATGCCCAAAAAAGCGCTGATTTAATGCAAACCGTTTGTTTTATTTTTCCTGACTGCAACGCCGCCTATACGGTCCATATCCGACGGGGGGTTGCTGAAATCGTTCCTCGCCGCGTTGAAAATCCGGACATTTCGGCGACCGTTGACTCGAAGATGTTTAAGGAGATGCTCGCTGAACTCCGGAATCCGCTTGCCACCATTGCCACCGAATTTGACATTGAAGGTGGAAAAATCGCCTTTTTAAAGTTCATGGCGCTTTTCGATCCGGCCTATGAGAAGTAATGGTTTATTTTTCTCCAATTGCCAAGCCCGCTCTTTTTGATTATTATTTGTTTGTTGCGCGAGTTTTAATCCCTGTAACAAAGGAGCGTTGGCGATGGTGCTGACAGGCCGGTTTTCAGAAAAAAAAGTAACGGCAGCGGAAGCGGTCAAAAAAATCAAAAACGGCTCAAGCGTTTTTATCGGTACGGGATGCGGTGAGCCCCAGGAGCTGATCAAGGCCATGGTGGCGGACCTCTCCATACAGGATATCGTTATTTACCAGATGCTTTCCGCCACGCTTTCCAATTATGTGAACGAGGCGCATTTCCTGTCCCGGTTTTCCCTGAAACTGTTTTTTATCAGTCCCTATATGCGGCAGGCGGCGTTTGAGGGAAAAATCGACTACCTGCCGGCCTATCTCTCCCAGATCCCTGAATTGTTTTATTCCCAGCAGATCAACCTGGATGTGGCCCTGATACAGGTCAGCCCACCGGACGAATACGGCTTTTGCTGTCTGGGAATTTCAGTGGATATCACCCTTGCCGGGTTAAAAACGGCCAAAACCGTTATCGCCCAGGTCAACCCCCGAATGCCCACGACCTGGGGGGACAGCCATATCCATATCGACGAAATTGACCATCTGGTCTATCATGACGAGCCTCTGGTGGAATTTATCCCGGCCACCAAAAATCAACAGGTGGTGGAGCGGATTGCGCATTATGTCATCCAGCTCGTTGATGACGGGGCCACCCTGCAGGTGGGTTTTGGGCATTTGCCGGATGCGATACTCCCCTATTTAAAAGGCAAAAAAGATTTAGGCATCCATACCCAGGTCATCACCAATGGGCTGTTGTCTCTGTTAAAACAGAAGGTTATCACCAACCGGAAAAAAACTTACTTGCCCAACCGGGTTGTGGCCTCCCTGTGCATGGGGTCAAGCGAACTCTATCAGTATGTTGACAATAACCCCATGTTTTACTTCCGGGCATCCGAATTTGTGAACGATCCCAATGTAATTGCCCGGAACGACAATTTTATTTCGCTGAGTTCGGCCCTTGAGGTGGACCTGACCGGACAAATCTGTACGGACTCAAAAGGCTATCTTTTTTACAGCGGTATCGGCGATCAGGTCGACTTTATCCGGGGCAGCAAGATGTCCAGAAACGGCTTTTCCATTATTGCGCTGCCCTCCACAGCTCAGGGCGGGGAGGTTTCCCGGATTGTCTCGCATTTGAGCGAAGGGGCCGGTATTGCCACCACCCGCGGGGATATCGATATTGTAGTCACCGAATACGGCATCGCAGAGCTTCACGGGAAAAGCATCTATCAGAGGGTTATGGAGTTGACCCAGATCGCGCATCCCAAATTCCGGGAGACGCTTATCGACGAGTCCAAAAAAAGGCATTATATCTTTCCGGATCAGGTCCCTCCCAGCCGGCAGGACCTGATATTCCTGGAGAACTACAAATCCTATCTGGAGCTTCCCAATGGCAAATCCGTGGAATTCCGTCCGCTTTTGTCCTCGGATGAATTTGCCATTCGAAATTTCTTCTATTCCTTAAGGGATGAGAGCATTTATTATCGATTTTTCCATCAAAAAAAGGTTTTCAAGCGGGAGATGCTCCAAAAACAGTGGTCCACTGTAGATTATCGGAAAAACATGAGCATCGTGGGCCTTGTTCAGAAGGGGAAGTACAAGGAAATCATCGCAATCGGTTCTTACTATGGAGAAGAGGAATCAGACCGGGCGGAGGTTGCATTTCTGATTCGGGAAGATTTTCAGAGCATGGGTATTGGCAGCTATTTGTTGCAGTTGCTTGAGGAAATCGCCGAGGAAAATCAATACAATGCCTTTACTGCGACTGTCATGAGCGAGAATGTCGCCATGGTTCGTGTCTTCAAAAAACGGTATCCGAATGCCCAAATCCAGGCATACGGCCGGGAATCCGAGTTTTTTATGCCGTTTTGAGAAATTGGCGAAGATTTAATTTGCCCCGGTGCCTTCCTTTTTTACACCTTTTATTGAAATCCGGTATTTAGTTGTTAGTTTATAATAGAATCCCAGGATAAACGGTCAACCTTTAAAGGGACGTAGGTTTATGCGTTGATTTATACCTAAACTGAGCGTTTCAAATTTTTAAACTTTTTGTTTCTATATTATTTTAAAGGGCTTAAATCAATTTCCCATTTAAAAATTCGAAACCCTCCGGGACTTCCAATTTTGCCGCATCTACTTTGTCAGCGGATGTTTCGCATAGTTGACTATAGCTCAACATCCGCTTCCTCGTATCTGCAGCAAACTTGAAAATCGCTCAGTTTAGGTTATAGTTTCAATGAGTGGTTGCTGCGAAACGGGTTGAGAAGAAAAAGCATCTTGTTCCTTGATGGGCTTGATGCTTTTTTTGACGAATGGCGAGATGGGATAATTTATTTTGGAGGTGTAAGGGCAATGGTTATTGACCATACCGAACATAATACGAGAGCCGATGATTATCAGGACAATGAACCGGCGGGGAAGGCATTGGATGAATTTGCCGGCATGAGCGGTGAAGATTTGATGGCCATTTATGAGCAGACATTCAAGGAGTTCAAATCCGGTGAAGTCATTGAAGGCCAGGTGGTTGATATTGATAATGACAGGGTTTTGATCGATATTGGTTACAAGACGGAAGGCGAGGTGCCAAAAGCCGAATTTACGGATGAACATGGAGAGTTTACACTAAAAATCGGAGACCGGGTTAATGTTGTGCTGGTACGTAAAGATGAGGACGGCTATCCGGTGCTGTCCCGTCAAAACGTTGAAAAGGTGAGGCTGCTGGATGAACTGGCTGAAAAGTATGAAACCGGCGCAACCGTCGCAGGACGGATTGTTTCGAGGAAAAAGGGCGGTTTTATCGTGGATATCGGGGTTACTGCCTTTTTGCCGGCATCACAGCTTGATGTAAAGCGGGTCAGCGATTTTAATGAGTGGTTGGATTCGGAACATGAATTCAAAATTATTCAATTTGACCGGAAGAATGAAAATGTTGTGCTCTCGCGGCGGGCGCTCTTGGAAGCGGCGCACGAGCGGGAAAAAGCGGCGGCTTTAAAGCGCATTAACAAAGGCGATGTGCTGGAAGGCACCATCAACAATATTACCGATTACGGGCTGTTTGTGGATTTAGACGGTATCGTGGGGCTGGTCCATGTAAGCAACATGAGCTGGACCCCTATGAAACATCCCGCCAAACAATATGAGGCAGGGGATCGGATTAGCGTGAAAGTGCTTGATGTGGATGAGAAAGCCATGAAGGTCACTTTAGGAGTCAAGCAGCTGATGCCCAATCCATGGGACACCCTGCATGAACGCTATCCGTTGGGCTCGATTATTGAGGGTAAAATTAAGAAAGTGACTGATTTCGGTATCTTTGTTGCGATTGAGGAGGGGGTTAACGGGCTTGTTCACGTCTCCGACATGTCCTGGACGGATGAGATAAAAACGCCTTCCAAGTTTTACAAAAAGGGAGATACGGTTCAGGCCAAAATTTTGGATATTGACAGGGAAAACCAGCGCGTCAGGCTAGGTATCAAACAGCTTACGCCGCATCCGTGGGAAAAGATTGCCCAAACCTATCTGCCGGGGTCAACCGTAACCGGCAAGGTAATTAATGTTACGAATTTTGGCGTTTTTGTGGAAATCGAGGAGGGAATTCAGGGGATGGTGCATGTTTCCGAGATTCCATCTAAAAAAGGCGAAGATCCGCTGGGTCGGTTTGAGCCGGGACAAACTATTGAGGCTCGCGTTACCGAGGTGTTGCCGGAGGAAAAAAAGATTCGCCTGACCCTAAAGCAGGAGCCGGCGAAAAAGGGTGAACTCGGAGAGGCGCTAAAGCAAAAAATACAGGAGCAGGGGGCGGAGAAGTCCGGGTAAAAGTTTCATCAGCATTGTCATTTCGAGCGATAGCGAGAAATCTTGAGCGCACAGGATTCCTCGTCGCTTTCGTTCCTCGGAATGACAGCAAAACAACATACTGGAATATTAATATATATAGTTAAATTGTTTGGAAAGTCTATACAACATGGCCGTTAATGGTAAATGCGATGTAGCGGTGGGCTTTAGCCTGCCATTCGCAAAAGCGGCCGCCGCATCAAACCGCGTCTACTGGAAGGCTGAAGCCTTCCGCTACATAGATAGTGCAATCTTCGTTAAACAACTGAGAACCGTGTGCCTTATTTTCCGTCCGTAAAGCGAAATACCGGCCGGGCGGCCGGGCCGTCCGAATATTTATCCCCGGGAAAAATGCGGGTACCGAGTTCTACGGGCTTTCCGATGAGATCCAGATCAGCCCGCGCCGGGTCCATATCGTATAGGTTCCCCATGATCCAGGGCCCTTCTTCGAGCTCAACCAGCACGATGATATAGGGGGCCTCGTTTTCCCGGCCTTCCGGGGCAACGTAGATCGTGGTATAGGTCGTGATCTTTCCCTTACCGGTTAATTCAACTACTTCAAGGTCAAACCCCGTGCAATTTCTGCAGCTCATCTGCGGCGGGCAGGTGATAGTGCCGCAGGCCTTGCATTTCAGGCCCATCAGTTTGTTTTTCATCAGCGCCTTATGATAATCTTTAAAAGAAAGTTTGTATTCCATGGTCTCCTCCTGGGTTGCAGTCGGTTTTTTTGCAAGTAAACGGATAATCGGGTGGCCTTCGTTTAAACATTTGTCTGAAGCACCAGGTTGCTGATAATGCCGTCACCGCCTAAAGTATCCACCAATCCGATCTTAGCGCCTTCCACCTGCCTTCCCTCGCTATCCATATCCCCTCTTAACTGGCGGGCCACTTCACAGGCCTGAGAGGCGCCGGTGGCGCCGATCGGGTGACCTTTTGCCTTCAGGCCCCCGGAAATATTGATGGGAATTTTGCCCCCGATCTTTGTTTCGCCTTTTTCCCAGAGCTCCCCGGCTTTGCCGTTCTCAGCAAAACCCAGGTTTTCTGCCGCAATCAGGCTGGCGATGCTGAAGCAGTCATGGAGTTCGCAAAGGTCGATATCCTGGGGGCCGACCCCGGCCATGTCATAGGCCTGTTTCACTGAAACCTCGCGGGCCCGTATCCGCGGTAGAAATGGGGCTTGCGCGCTCAGCCGGGGGGAGGAGGCCTGGCCGACGCCGGTGATGTAGACGGGTTTATCGGTTAGTTCCCTGGCTTTTTCTTCAGAGGCCACCACAAGGGCGGCCGCGCCGTCGGAGAATGGGCAGCAGTCCAGCAGGCGCAGGGGTGAGGCCACCATAAACCCTTTTGAAACCTGTTCAGCCGTCACTTCCTTGTGCTTGAACTGGGCATGCGGGTTTTTGGTACCATAAAAATGGGACTGCACGGAGACCATTGACATCTGTTCCCGCAGCCGTTCCATGGGCACGTCGTAGTTGGCCGAATAAAGATTGGCCAATAGGGCAAAGAAGCCCGGGAAGGTAATTCCTGCCGGAAATTCATATTTCCCGTCGCTGCCCATGGCAAAGGTGCGGGTGGCCAGAGGCGTGCCCATTGCGGTTGCCTTTTCCGTGCCGCCGACCAGGACCACATCATAAAAGCCGGATGCCACCCATATGAAAGCGTCCCGGATGGCAAGCGTTGCTGAAGCACAGGCCCCTTCGAACCGGGTGGCGGGTATGTGATGACATCCCAGTTCATTGGCGATATAGGATTGAATCATACCCTGGCCCTCGGCGAAATCGCCGAATACATTGCCGCAATAAAGGGCCTGGATATCCTTGGGGGTGACCGAGGCCTCTTCCATGGCCTCGGTAGCCGCCTCACAAAACATTTCGACTTCCGTTTTCGGGCCGTCAGAAACGAAGTCTGTGTGCCCGGTTCCCACGATGGCAACTTTTCTCATGGTATTTTCTCCTTAAAGACATCTACTGTTTATTTTTAGCGGGCCTGCATACGGATGGCCGAATCCAGACGGATGGTTTCGCCGTTTAAGACCGGGTTGGCAAGGATGGCTTTGACCATTTGCGCAAATTCAGATGGTTTCCCAAAACGGGATGGAAATGGCAGCTGTTTTTCCAGTGAATTGCGGACTTGTTCAGACAATGCCGCAAACATCGGCGTATCGAAAAGCCCGGGGGCGATGGTGACTACGCGGATACCATAATCGGCGAATTCCCTGGCTATTGGAAGTGTCATACCCACGATCCCGGCTTTGGAGGCGGCATAGGCGACCTGACCGACCTGACCCTCGTAGGCGGCGACCGATGCCGTGTTTATGACGATGCCCCGCTCGCCGTCTTCATTTGGGGCATTATTGATCATGTGGGCGGCTGCCAGCCGGATCACATTGAATGTGCCCACCAGATTGATCCCTATGGTTTTGGTGAATTTGTCTATGGCCATAGGGCCTTTCTTGCCGACAACCTTGGCCGGTATGCCGATACCTGCGCAATTGACAACGCCATTGATAGCCCCGAAACTATCAAGGGTTTTCTGGACGCCGTCTTGAACCGAGGCCTCATCTGAAACATCCGTATGACAATAGATCGCAGAACTGCCCAGCTCCTTGGCAAGCGCCTCCCCATTTTCATCAGCCACGTCAAAGATGGCGGCATTGCCGCCTTCTTCAACCAAACTGCGGACGGTGGCCTCCCCCAGTCCGGAAGCCGCGCCCGTTACAATAAACGTGTTTCCCTTGACCTGCATTTTAACTCCTCCTTTCCATACCATATTGTCATTTGGGATTTAATTGCAAACTTTTATCCCTTAAAGCGTAAGCTTAAAAGGCTAAAGCCTTCTCCTATCATATGTTTGTATAAATTTTTTCCTCTCTTTGTTCTCGTTCGGGAACTATAATAGTGCCCGTTTGCCGCTCCATATACAACCCCGGTGAATCCACCGGCCCCATTTTGCCCGTGTTAGGTTTTTGACATGTTAAATTAATAAATTATATTTTACCTAAATTGAACGTTTCAATTTAGATTTTAGTATGTAACATGATTCGGCTGAATGGAAAATAGCTGTTTGGAAACCATATCATCATATTTAAGAAAGGAGAAGAAGCGATGCGGATACTCCATCTATATTATTATGGATGAATGGTATGTGATCGGAGAATATGTGCCGGAAAAAATGAAGCCCTTTTCCGAGAAAGGCCGACTGGGGGATATTCGGGGGCGACCCGACGCGCATGATTTAAATGCGGTCACGGAAAGGGTGAAGGCGATATTAAATGTCTAATCTCTCCGTGAATGGCTCCAAATGGATTTGTCTTTTTATCGCAATCGGTATATTTTTAGATACAGTTACATGGCTCGAATCTTTAAAATTAAATCATAGAAAAGCATTTTAGTGGGTGGTTTTATAATGGAGTTTTGGGAGCTGAATTTCTTGGGCAATTCAGTGGGGCAGTGGGGGACGGCGCTGGCCGTCCTGATTGTTTTAAACCTTTTTTTCAACCTGGTGAAACGTTGGCTGGTCAAACGATTTGAAACAGGCCGGATGTTTGTTAAGGGCGGTTTAGCGGAGGGGTTGGCGGAGATATTTCAGCGAACAAAGCGTATCGTGCTGTTTCTAGTCGCCCTGTATGTGGCCTGCCTCTGGTTGGATCTCCCCTTGAAGGCAAAGACGCTCATTGAATCGGTGGCTTTTATCGCGGTGGTGATTCAAGTGGGCCTATGGGGGCACTACCTGATTTACATCGGGCTTAGGCAGTATGTGGGCCGAAAGGTTGAGGATCCCTCCACAAGTTCCGGGGTTACGGTGATGAGTCTGTTCGGCCGTTTCGTGTTGTGGTCGTTTGTCCTGCTCGTCATTTTGGAAAATGTGGGGGTAAACGTCACCACCCTGATTGCCAGCCTTGGTGTTGGCGGCATCGCGATCGGGCTTGCCACGCAGAATATACTGAGCGATCTGTTTGCCTCCCTGTCGATTCTTTTGGACCGGCCGTTTGAAGTCGGTCATTTTATTATTGTGGGCGAACAGTTGGGAACGGTTGAGAGAATTGGACTGAAAACTACCCGCGTGCGTAGCTTAAGCGGTGAGATGCTGGTATTTGGCAACAATGACCTGCTTTCGAGCCGAATACACAATTATGCGCATTTCTGGGAGCGCCGTGTCGTCTTTTCTTTCGGGGTGCTTTATGAAACCCCGTCTGAAAAGCTTAAAAAGGTTCCGGGGATAGTGCGCGGGGTTATCGAAAAGGTTGAGCAGGCCCGGTTTGATCGGGCCCATTTTAAGGAATTCGGTGATTTTTCATTGAATTTCGAAGTCGTGTATTACGTGCTGAGCCCCGATTATACGGTTTATATGGATATCCAGGAAAAGATCAACCTGGGGATTTTCGAGGCATTTGAAAAAGAGGGGCTCGGCTTTGCCTTTCCCACCCAGACCATCCATATCGCCGGTGAGTACTCTGAAAATGTCGCCACCAGTCCGGCGTGAGGCGGGGGGGGGCTGGCCCGCTCCTCTGCCAAGTCATTTCGCTTGTTTTTTGGCGAGTCGGTTGGCGCCAAGAAAAAGGCCGCCATTGATAAATATGGCAATGCCAATGACAAGCATCATGGTGTGTTTGAAAAAAACCCGGGGCATGATGTAATAGGAGACATCATGGGGATTATTTTTCCAAAACGCATTGTCAAACAGCCATTCGTGAAAGATATCCCGCCAGAAAAAGCCGAAGAACGGCAGGATCCCGCAAAAACAGAGCAATAAAACGATATTTCCTATGCTTGCCCAACGGATGGTTTTTGTGTTGAACAAAAGAATCAATAAGCCGCCTGCCACAATGCCCGCAAAGAAAAGACAGTCAAAAATGCGCCTGACCTCTTCAAGATGCCATTTCTCCTTTAATGTCCAGTCCGAACCCGAGAGCTCGCCAACGTGGCTCATATAGGCAACAAGTTCATGGATCCGGTCGGTAGCTTTTTCATTGCCAAACTGTTCGCACCGGCCATGCCAGTTGCAGTTGATCTCATACCAGAAAGGAAAATAGAGAACCCCAAAAATCGGTATGTAAACAGACAAGTATATTAGACAGAGCCCTATGGAAAATTTTTGTCCCCATCTAAGCGGCAGCGGCCATTCCTTTGGTTTGCCTGAATCCTCAGATCTCATGGGTTTATTCGGCTTCTTCCGGTTTTCATTTAAATGATAAATAGCATTTTCAAAGGGTTAATGAAGAGCCTGTTATAGCCAAAAAAAGGGGCCGCCAGCGATGCCGGTTGCCCCTTTTATGGTTTTCAATTGTTTGACCGTGTAATGAACTACATCTCAGCCTGTTCGGGATGAAAGACGTTGACCTCCTGAAGATCCTCGCCGAGATATTCCCGCTCATTCGGTCCCAGTATTCCCATGGATAGCGCCATGATGGTCCACAAGTGTACGGCGTGGTATTTGGCCTCATAAAACTCAGAGAGATCATGGACCTGCGCATGGCAGTTATGGCAGGCGGTAATACAGTAATCGGCATCGGTTGCCACGATCTGTTCGTGCTTGATTCTGCCGAATTCCCGGCGCTGCTCATGGTAGCCGGCCTGCAGCGTGCCGCCGCCGCCGCCGCAGCAGAAGTTGTTGGATTTATTTGGGGTCATGTCAATGAAGTTTTCTTCCCCGACGACGGATTTGATTACAAACCGGAGGTCGTCTGCGACGGGGTCCCCATAGCTTTTGCGGACAATCTGGCAGGGATCCTGGGCTGTAAACTTTATTTTAAGGTCTTTATTCCAATCCGAGTTGACCACGAGTCGGCCCTCCCGGATCCATTTGGCATAGTATTGATAAATGGATGCAATTTCAAGATCGCCAGTGTCGATACCGAATTTTCGCACTCCTTCCAGGACTGCAAAGGTGACGTGCCCTCATTCAGTATTGAGGTAGGTTTTACACCCCAATGTTTTTGCCTGTTGTATTGACATGGCAACGGTACTTTTCCACGCATCGTCATCGGCAAGAAACATGCAGTAGTTTTCACCTCCCCAGCCCTTGCTGCCATACGTCCAATTAATGCCGGCTTTGTGAAGAATCTTCCACAGGGGAACCATTTCGTCAGGCTCGGTGACCGGCTCCCGGGAATTCTGGTTCAGGAAAAACTCGGCCCCCTCTTTGTCAATGGGTGCATCCATATCCTTGAATTCCGGCTGGGCCTCCCGGTATTCATCCAGGATATCTTCCACCACAAACTGGAAATCATCCGGCGAGGCTCCCATAGCGCTGCAGGAGTCATTCCGGAGGGCCATATCACAAGAATTGATAAGCCCTTTTGGCCGTTCCTCCCTTGGCCAGCTTTGCCGTGCGTAATAGACAAGCCGGGGGATGTCAATTTTCATCGGACAGACGTAGATACAGCGCTGACACATGGTGCAATGCCAGACCCAAGGGGTTGTGGTAATTTCTTCATCCAACCCTAATGCTGCCATGCGAAGAAATTTTCTCGGATCCATGCCCTCCAGTCCGGTTGCCGGACATCCCGAGGAACATGCGCCGCACGTCAGACAAAGGTTTAAGTTCCCGCCGTCCGGTAGGATATCCTTCACCTTGTCCATAAAGGTGCTCTCTTTTTTCCCGCCTAGTTTAATTGCAGCCTCTCCCATATGGTTTATCCTCCAATTATTCTGTAGATCCGGCCGACCCGTTGTTCAAGAACCCGAAAGGCCGGCGCAATAGATGATTATACTTTCCATGTGCGTTTTGAAAATTAAAATTCACTTTACCCAATCCGTTTTTCCATTTCAACAGCAATTTTGGCAAAATCGGGAGCCATGTTCGATGCCAGCGTCACAAATTCAAGCCGCTCCTTATTAATGCCGGTCTCTTCAAGCATCTGATAGGCATTGTTAATCCGCCACCGGGCAAACGTGGTGCCGGTTTCGGATTTGCAGTTGCCCGGATGACAGGCCATAACCATTACCCCGTCAGCACCTTCTATGAACGCTGATAAAACATAGTGGATATCCACTTTTCCGGCACAGGGGACCCGGATCATGCGAAGCCCTTTCGGCAACTCGTAGTGAAATAGGGCTGCCGCCTTACCGGCTTCAAGGGCTGAATTTTCACAGCAGAAGGCAAGAATTTTGGGATCACCGTTTTTGACATCCGATATGGCGTTTCGGATTTGATCGATCAGTTCATCATCCGTATAACCGGTGATCTGAATGGCCTCCTGCGGACACTCACTGGCACAGATACCGCATGCCTGGCAGGCAACCGGCGAAATAACCGCCTTGTCATCCCAGTAAATGGCCCCATGCGGACAGCAGCGGTAGCATGTCAAGCAGGTTACGCATTTTTCTCGGTCCACCACGGCCCGGAATTTCGGGACCTCCTTGGTCCCGTCTCCAAGCAGCTGTTTGAGCTGAATAACGGTGTTTTCCACATCCGTCCATGCCTCGGAAAGATCTTGAATATCCCTTGCGGAGCCGATTACATAAATTCCCTCCCGATTGGAATTGACCGGAAAGCGGTGGACATTATCCGTTTGAAGAAACCCCATGGGCCCCAGATCGATTCGAAGTATGCCGGCGAGTTTGGTATTGATCTGGCTGGGGGTCATGGCCTCTTCAAGAACGAGGATGTCCGGTTCAACTTCAATGTCGGAGCGGACCACCGGATCATGAAAGGATACCACCGGTGCATCGCTTTGCTGACTGATTTCCGGTAGCTGAGTCAACTTAAAGTAGATGGCCCCTTTGTCCCGTCCGGTTTTGTAAAGGCGTTCCAGATCATTCCCGGCCACTTTTATATCATTGATGTAGACATAGGCCGTTGCGCCATTGCCGGCTTCACTAATGGCAAGCACGCTGTCCAGTATTCGTTTCATTAATAGCGGACTGCCGTTTTGGGCGAATCCTACCAGGAAGGCTACAGTCTGCTTGTTATTGCAAAGTTTTTCCTTGAAGTCGGCAGAGGAGAGATTTTCTTCAAAATCGGACAAAGAGACGATCTTGTCGGAGAAATCCAGGCCGTAAATATGGTTCAATGGGGTAGATACGATATCCGTCGCCACCACCACCGCGCCGACCTTTTTTTCCAGATCCTTGCCATTGCTTGTCAGCCGGATGGTAAAGTCCCCCGGAACCCCGGTTGCCGAATTGATATTGACATCCGGCAAAAATTCGATATTATTGTTTCCATTGACCGCTTTTTTTAATTCATCCAGCTGATTTTGAAAATCCGCTTTAAGGCCGAACAGGGAGGATCGGGCCTGATGATCGGAATTTTTCTGGTCTGCAAGAATTACGTGATATCCGGTCCCGGCAATCGAGTCGGCCGCTTTCAGGCCTGTATAGCCCCCGCCGATAATCAATACATCGGTTACAATTTCTATTTTTTCCATTTCATGGGCATTTTCTGATGTAGTCATTGGGCCACCCCCAGATATTTCAGGACTTCACCGGCTGCTTGACCGGCCTGCGCCATGGAGCCTGGAATACTGTTGGGTCCGCTGGCGGTGCCGGCGACAAAAATGCCGTTCTGTGAAGTTAAGGTTTGGTTAAGTGAATCGTTATGGGCAAAAAAGCCATCATCGTCCAGCTTGATACCAAGAAGTTTTGAAATGGCCTGATTCTCCGGATTCGGCATAATGCCGATGGAAAGTACGACAAGGTCGAAGGTTTCCAGTCCCGCAGTCCCCTCGGCTTCATCAAACACTCTTAGTTTCAGGCGATCATTTTCTTCCCCGAAGATATCCACAGGGATGCTGCGGATGAATCTGAAATCGTTTTTACATGCCTCGTAAAATGCTGGGAAATCTTTGCCGATATTCTGAATATCCATATAAAAAATCGTGATATCCATCTCCGGCGATTGGGTTTTTATCGATTGGGCGGATCGCAGGGCATACGGGCAGCAAACCCGGGAGCACCATAGGTGGCCCAGCCGTTCATCACGGCTGCCGACACACTGGATAAAGGCGACTTTTTCAGGGACCTGCCCGTCTGATGGTCTTACCAGGGCGCCATGGTCCCGCTTAATCCGTTCCATGTCCAGCCCGGTGATGACATTTGCATGCTCGGCATACCGGTAGGTGGGTTTTTGGTTTGGGTCAAAGGGTTCAAAGCCGGTGGCGACGATCAAAGCGTCAACACTTATCGTTTCGGTGGCAGCTTCGGCATCGATAGAGATCGCCCCTTCGGGACATACGGATGCGAAAAAATCCCGGTGGTTTTGAATGCCTTCGGCCGTTATGGCATATAAAGGGTGGTTGTTTTTTGAATAACCGTGTAATACAGCCCCTTTTACCGGTGATTTTTCGTAACAGACGCCACAGTTGTTACATTTTTCAGGATCAATGAAAAATGGCCCCTTTTTGAGTTTGGCTGAAAATTTTTGGTTTTCTGAGGTAACGGCCTCAACCGTTGTAGATAGATGCAGCTTGATGTTCGGGCTTTCAGTAACCTCTTTAAGGGCTTTTTCAACGGAACAGGCGCCACATTGGAGACATTCAGTGGTGGCTTTACAGGTATAGCCAATGGCATAGCCGCCCATAAAGCCCGATTTTTCGATCAAATGGACGTTAACCCCGAATCCGGCGAGATCTCTTGCCGCTGTCATTCCGGCGATTCCGCCGCCCATTACCATGATATGTTTTTCTTTCATTTTTTATTGAACTCTCCTTTTTGTCCTGGCGGCTGCTGTGAGGATGAAGTGTTCAATCCTGAGTCCCAGGTATAATCGGTTGCCGTTTTATACTTCGGGTCTTGGTAGCATGCCCGCCTGTTCGGCGATTTCCGGTACTCGATGCTCCCATTCGATGGCCATAAGGTGAATGCCGGAAATTCCCTTCATCTCTTTAAATTCCTGGATCTGCTCACAGGCCATGGCAATGCCTTCCTGTCCCTGCTTTTTCTTTTCAACCCCTTTTAGGCGGTTGATCACTTCATCCGGAACATCCATGCCGGGGACCTTGCTTTTCATGTACCTTGCCATACCAAGGCTTTTCATGGGGGTGATACCGGCCAGAATGTAGACTTTTTCGGTCAGCCCCATGTCCCTTGCCCGCTTGACCCATTCACGCATTTTCTCCATATTATAGATGCACTGGGTTTGAATAAAATCCGCGCCTGCCTTAATTTTTTTGGCCAGCCTGTAAACCCGCCATTCAAAAGGCTCTGCAAACGGGTTGGCGGCGGCGCCGATGAACATGCGCGGCGGCTCATCGATTTCCTGGCCGTTGATAAATTTTCCATCCCGCATTTCTTTAACGGCCATGATTAGCTGCATGGAGTCAATGTCAAAAACCCCTTTACATTGGGGATGATCGCCAAACTGCTGGTGATCGCCGGAAAGGCAGAGCATATTCCGGATACCCAGCGCATAGGCTCCTAAAATATCTGACTGCATAGCCAGACGGTTTCTGTCTCGGCAAACCATCTGGTAGTTCGGCTCCAGCCCCTCTTGGATCGCCAGAATGCTGGCGGCCCAGCTTGACATCCGCACGACGGCTGTCTGGTTATCCGTAATATTGACGGAATCCACCACACCTTTGAGATGCCCGGCTTTTTTCTGGATGGCCTCCAGGTTTGCCCCCCGCGGGGGGCCAAGCTCTCCGGTAAACGCGAAATGTCCGGCACTTAATATTTTTTCCAGTTTACTTCCAGATTTCATGGCTATATCCTTTTTCCTGAGTCTGTCTTTTTTCTGTGCGCTATTTTCCCGATTCGTAGCGCTCTTCGTAACCCGGTTGAATCAATGTCTGGGGTTTTTGGTTCCGCCAGTCGTTTGCCGGACAGATTTCGATAATCTTATCGAGCCGTCCTTGTCTGGCCAGACGTTCGTATATCATATGCCAGGCACAGGGCTGATTGGGGTCGACCTCGCAGCTGGATCCATTGGTCCCGCCGCAGGGGCCGTTAAGTAGGCTTTTGGCGCACATGGTAACCGGGCAGATACCGGCGGTCATGCCGAGCACGCAACTGCCGCAGGCTTTGCATCGTTCTTCGTACCAGCCGACATCCTGGTTGACACCGATAAATGTGGTATCCACCGCCGGAAAAACCGGTGTGTCCGGAAACCGTTCGGCCAGAAACTGAATCCCGGCGCCGCAGGCCATAGACAACAATGCGTCATATTCCGGGACCAGATCATCAAGTTCAGCCAGGAATTCCCGGTCGCATTGCCGTTGAACGGTAGCCTCCCCGAATTCCGCAGGTTCTTTTTCAGATTTCTGGCTTAGTCTCAGCTCGGCAGCCAACACCCCGACTTCTTTTTCTCCGCCGGCCAGACATACAGCGACACAGGTACCGCATCCCACCACGAGGATTTTTTTGTACCCCTGGATTAAACCCTTGATTTCTTCAAATGGCTTACGTTTGGCAACTATCATGAGGTAGACCTCCCCAATACATTTTTTCAGCGGTTTTTCTGAGTAAGCAGATATTATCAGTAAACCGCGTTTACAGATCGTCTGGCAACCCTTCTATGTAAAGGCCCCGAATCCGCTAACCTATAAAAAATATGATAAAAAAACAAAAATACAAAAGATTAAATATATGACACGAATAATTTGACAAAGTCAAGCAAAGTTAGGGATAAATTTTTATAATATCCTTTTGATAACCGGGATTTTTATTAATTGGTGATATTTATGGGTATATACCCATAAATAAAAAATAATTAATTTTTTTGCATGATGTTTATGCAATTGACAGGAATGGTCATATTGACATAAATTGATGCAATTTAAAAACAGATAAGGTGTAAATGTTTTTAATGCTATGAATAATAGTATTTATGAATATATAAAGAGGTTATCCACAAGATGGATAGGGGTGGCGTTGCTGTTCTTTACGGTCTTATATGCGGGATACAGCAACGGGTTTGCTCAGACCAACCCAGACAGCAATGGCCGGAGTATTGGACAGATTCTGCCGGAGCCGGTGGATGCCGAATATCCGGTGTATTTATATTTTGTGGATAAAAATAACGGTTATCTTATCGGTGAAGCCGGAGAAATACGGGATAAGGAGAATACCCCGGGCTATTGCCGCCGGATTGTTGAAGCGCTAATAAGCGGGCCAGCTAGTGGCCTGACCCGGACGATCCCGGAAGGTACGGAGTTGCGTGCCGTTTATTTAGGACCGGAGCGTACAGCATATGTTGATCTTACCGGGGAGGTCTCAAGCAACCATCCGGGCGGCGTTCGGACGGAACTGATGACGGTCTATTCGATTGTCAATACATTGATATTGAATGTTTCAGGCGTTGATAGGGTAAAGCTGCTCATTGACGGACAGGAAGCCGATACCCTGGCCGGCCATATTGATATCCGATTTCCATTAACAGCAGATATGTTGCTGGTGCGATGAAAGAAAACAAAAAAATTAATAAAATCAGAAACATTGGGATCATCGCGCATATTGACGCGGGGAAAACAACCGTTACCGAACGGGTGCTGTTTTATAGTGGCCGCTCCCACAAAATCGGGGAAGTCCATGATGGAGAGGCGGTCATGGACTGGATGCCTGATGAACAGGAGCGGGGCATTACCATTACTTCTGCGGTAACTACCTGTCAATGGAAGGATTGCGAGATTCAGATTATTGACACCCCCGGTCATGTGGACTTCACCATAGAGGTGGAGCGCTCGCTTCGCGTACTGGACGGGGCTGTCGGCGTGTTTTGCGCGGTGGGCGGGGTTGAACCCCAGTCCGAAACCGTATGGCATCAGGCGGATAAGTACCTGGTGCCGAAGATCGCCTTTGTTAACAAGATGGATCGCGTTGGTGCGGATTTCTTTCGGGTCGTAGAGATGATTCAGGATCGGTTGGATGCCAATCCGCTTGTTCTTCAACTGCCGGTAGGTAGAGAGGATAGCTTTCGCGGCGTGATCGACCTTTTAAATATGCAGCAGATCGTATGGGAAACCAATGATCCCGGTTCGCCGATCAAAACTACTGATATTGCACCGGAGCTTCTTGAATCTGCCAAGGATTACAGGGAACAAATGATTGAGAAGGTGGCTGAAGCCGACGACTCAATCATGGAGGCGTTTCTTGAGGAGCGTGAGATCTCAACTAAGGACCTGGTATCAGCCATTCGCCGGGCTACATTGAATCTTTCGGTGGTGCCGGTTTTATGCGGAGCCGCGTTGCGCAATAAAGGCATACAGCCACTTCTGGATGCGGTAATCAGTTTTTTGCCAAGTCCCGTGGAGGCCCCGCCCATTGAAGGTGTCCATCCGGAGAGGGAGGGAACCCTGTCGTTTGATGCCAGGGATAAGGGCCCTCTTGTGGCGTTGATTTTTAAGGTTTTCATGTTCGAAGGCCGGAAGCTTTTATTCGTCCGCGTATATAGCGGTTGTCTGAAGGCCGGCGGCGAGGTGTATAATCCGACGTTGAAGCGTAAGGAAAAAATATCCCGCATACTTAGAATGCACGCCAACAAGCGCGAACGTCTCGATGAGGCCGGGCCGGGAAGTATCGTCGGCGTTGTGGGCCTGAAAGATTCAGGAACCGGTCAGACCCTCTGCCAGGCAGACGCTCCGGTTCTTCTTGAGGCCATCGAGTATTATAAGCCGGTTATTTCGGTATCTGTCGAGCCCAAGACCCATGACGACCAGGATAAACTCGAACATACGCTGGCCAAGCTCATGGATGAGGATCCTACGCTTCATGTCAAGGAGGATGAGGATACCGGCCAGATCATACTATCCGGCATGGGGGAGCTCCACCTTGATATCGTTATCAGCCGGATGAAGCGGGAATACAGTACCAGCGTCAACGTGGGCAAACCCCAGGTGGTCTACCGGGAAACCCTGGCCCGCCAAGCGGTTGGCAAGGCGGAATTTGATCGAGAGATTGCGGGGAATCGCCATTATGCGGAAGTCGAACTTACGGTGAAGCCGCTTGCCCGCGGTAGCGGAACAACTTTCAGGGCCGAGGCTAGTGATGAAAAAATTCCGGATATTTATATTCCCGCCGTATCTCAAGGCGCCAATGACGCCATGGAATACGGCGAGCTGATGGGATATCCGGTGGTAGATGTAGAGGTGATTTTAACCGGCGGCAGCTTTAAAGAGAATTTAGCCTCTGAGCTTGCCTATAAGGTATGCGCGACCATGGCCTGCCGAGAGGCATTTCAACAGGGGGAGTCCTATTTACTTGAGCCGATTATGGATGCTGAAGTTTTTGTGCCGGAAGACTTTATGGGGGAGGTTATCGGCGATTTAAACGCGCGCGGGGGGAAGATTGAATCGATTTCGGCTAAGGGCGAGATACAGGTGATTTCCGCCAATGTGCCGCTGTCGAAGATGTTCGGCTATTCCACGGCCCTGCGATCAGCATCACAGGGCCGTGGTAATTTTACCATGAGATTCTCCCATTTCGACAAGGTGTAGCCGGATGTATCTATCGCGGGGTTTCTCCTCCGCATTTATTCCCAATCTTTCAGTATCTGATTAATCTTTTTTATTTTTTCCGGATTTGTAATATTTTTTAGAGCCTGTTTAAAATGGAAGGATGCGTTCTCTCTGTCGTGTTTGCCCATATGGTATAATCCGAGATGGTAATGGGCGTTGCCCGGGTCATTCTGTTCGGCATAGGTTTTTCCGAGGAAATAAAAGGCGGACAGATAGTCCGGATAAGATTCGGTAAGACGGGTAAAGGTTTTTGTCGCGGCCGTTAATTGGCCGAGGGCAAGTTGGCTCCGACCCATAAAAAACAGGCCATCGGCTCTGTTTTGTGGCTGCCGGACGGCTGTTTTTAAAATGTCCAATGCTTTTTCGTACTTACCGTTCAGAAAATAAATCCTGCCGAGGTCTTCTGTTACGAAGGGATCGTTGGGATAGGCATTGCAAGCGGTTTCCAAATGTTCAACCGCTGCCTTGGGGTTCCCGTTTCTTTCCAGGGCGAGGCCATATCCGTAATGGGTCATGGGATCGTCCGGATGAATTTTTATCGAATGTTGAAATCTTTTGAGGGCTTTTTGCGGATCCCCGTATAAAGCGACCAGCCGGGTATGGGCGCGTTTGAACTCATATATATCCCGTGGCGGCGGTGCCGGCTCGTTCGACAGCGTATTGGCCAGATAGGTCAGCCGGTCCTCTGTGGCGGGATGGGTCCTCAGGTAGGTCGGTACCTGATCGGTGCCAAACCATTCCTGGGAGCGGATGGTTTTCAGCAGGGAAAGCATGCTGTGGAGATCATAGCCGGCTTTTACCAGATATTTTCGCCCAATCTGGTCGGCCTGCATCTCTTTTTCGCGGGTATAGGCAAGGGCAGCGGATTGACCGGCCGCCATGGAGCCGATGGTAATAGCGCTGCCAACCGTTGAAGCGCCGCCCAAACCGATAAGGATACCGCCGATAACGCCCGCCAGTGTACCTATGTTGGTTTTCTTTGAGGATTCTATCATTTCCGATATATGCCGGCAGGATGCATGGGCGATTTCATGGGCCAGAAGCGCGGCCAGCTCACCTTCATGGTCAAGGGCTTCAAACAGGCCGCTGAACACAAAAATATGTCCGGCCGGACTGGCAAAAGCATTATAGGTGTCCTGCTCAATCACATAGAAGTGATAGGTAAAGGGCTGCTGGGGCAGCTCCGCAACAATGCGTTGGCCGACGTCGTTAATATAGTCGGCAATAGCCGGATCTTTAATAATTCTATACTGTCTGCGTACGGTTTGGAGAAATTGCTCAGCCAGTTCATTTTCTTCCTGAATGGTAATGGCGGAAAGCTCGTCAGGCATTGAAACGGTGAAAAAAAATGCGAAGGTGATGCAAAGGGCTATTGTTTTACGGAAATTTATCATTTAGCTTCAGCGTATAGGGTTGACAGTCTCCTAAAAAATTGATTTTTGGTAGTATTTCATAATATATGTCAGTTGTATCAGCTTTTCAAACTGCATTTTTTATGCTAAAAAAATTTTATTATGGCACATACTATTTGTATCGCAAATCAAAAAGGCGGTGTCGGCAAAACAACGACGGCGATAAATCTTTCCGCCGCGTTGGCGGTTTCAGGTGGGAAAACGCTCCTGGTCGACTGTGACCCCCAGGCCAATGCGACAACGGGCTTGGGGATAGATAAGACCTCTATCGATCGAAACCTTTATCATGGAATGATCGGACAGGCCGGGGTTTTAGAAATTATCGTTGATACCGAAGTCAACGATTTGGCCATGATTCCTTCCCGGGTTGAGTTGATCGGGTTTGAGGTCGAAATGATGGCCGATGACCATAGGGAAAAGGTGCTGCGTTCCCTTTTATCACGCTGTGCGGACGGGTATGATTATATCATCTTGGATTGTCCGCCGTCTTTGAGTCTTCTAACATTAAACGCCATGGTTGCTGCTGATTCGGTATTGATCCCCCTTCAAAGTGAATTCTATGCTTTGGAAGGGCTCGGCCAGTTGTTGCAGACCATCAAGCGGATCAAGCAAAGGATGAATCCGTCACTGAAAATTGAGGGCATCCTTTTAACCATGTTTGACCGCCGGACCAACCTGGCCGGTCAGGTCGCTGAAAATGCGGAAGCCTATTTTAAGGATATGGTATTTAAAACCCGTATTCCAAGAACGGTAAGGTTGGGTGAGGCCCCAAGCTACGGTAAACCGATTATTTTTTATGATCCGTCGTCTCCCGGTTCAGAAAGCTATAAAGCTCTGGCCGTTGAGATTATGAACGGTCATAGGAGCAGCAGATAATTATTACGGGGATGGATTAATAATGCCAAAAGAAAAAATACAGACGGATGAGAGCGGCAGCAAACGGAAAAAAACCCGCCGAAGTGGGCTGGGCAAAGGCCTGGATGCCCTTTTTCCGGATATTGAAGTTACAAATGACAGGCAGTCCGCCAGTTATTTTGAATGTGCGATAGATAAAATTCATCCGAACCCCTATCAGCCGCGCCGTGAATTCGCTGAAAAAGAAATGGGCGACCTGGCCGATTCCATTAAGACTCAAGGTGTCCTTCAGCCGCTTCTTGTCAGAGGGTCAAAAGACGGCTATGAGCTTATTGCCGGGGAACGCAGGCTACGAGCAGCACGTATGGCTGGAGTTTATAACGTCCCGGTTATCCTAAAAGATATTACCAATGCGGAACTCATCGAAATTTCGATTATTGAAAACATCCAGAGGGAAAATTTAAACCCAATGGAAGAGGCCGAGGCCTATCAGCGGCTGATGACTGAATTCGAACTGACCCAGGAAAACATTGCCGAACGGGTCGGCAAAAGCCGTTCGGCTGTGGCTAACTTTTTAAGGCTTAACCATCTGCCGGATGAAATAAAAACCGCTATTAAAAACGGAAAGTTATCTATGGGGCATGCCCGTTCGCTCCTTGGGGCGGAAACCGCTGAAATTCAGCGCAAGGCGTTTAAGCTTGTTTTGTCAAAAGAGCTTTCCGTAAGGGAAACCGAAAAGCTGATTCACCGGTTGAATGCCCAGTCAAAGCCCCGACCCGAAGTCTCAAAGCGACCGGAGGATATCTATTTTTCAAGTCTTGAGGAGGATTTGTCGCATCATCTCGGTACAAAGGTTCAGATCCGCCGCCGGGGCCAGAAAGGGCGCGTTGAGATCGAATTCTACAGCAATGAGGACCTGGATCGGCTTTTAAATCTTTTGAAGACAGATTGACTCATGGGGCTTCATATAATTGTCGACGGATATAATTTGATTAGGCGATCGGATGTGATGAGCCGGATTGATCAAAAGGATCTTGAGCTTGGCCGGCAGACGCTATTGAACCGGCTATCCGCTTATAAAAGGCTTAAGGGCCATCAGATAACCGTGGTTTTTGACGGCGCCGCACAGTATTCGGTGTTTGACCGGGCAGATCGGGAAAAGGGGATTAATGTTCGGTTTTCCCGTCATGGGGAGTCGGCTGATTCGGTGATCAAACGAATGGCTCGGCGGGAGGGCCAGAAAGCTCTGATAGTCAGTTCGGATAGAGAAGTGACAGGTTTTTCCGAGTCCCAGGGGGCAGCCAGCATTGGCGCCCGGGAATTTGAACAGAAATTGGAGATGGCCGAATACATGAACATGAAGGGGTTATCACCGGAATCTGAGGTCGAGAATGGGTGGACGCCGACCACCCGGAAAAAAGGGCCGAGCAAGAAACCGCCCAAAAAAAAGCGGAAGCATCAACAGAAAATCGATAAACTATAATTTCGACACTTGAAAATTGTTAGATCATTTATATTTTTAAAACTTACGGAGTAAAGCAGGGGCAATGATCAAAATCTGCATTATTGACGGTCAGGGCGGCGGTATTGGGGCGACCGTTATTAAGCGGCTGAGGGAATTCTTTGAAGAACAGATCGAGATCATTGCCTTAGGGACCAATGCTATTGCCACCGCCCAAATGTTGAAGGCCAGGGCCAATAGAGGGGCATCCGGAGAAAACGCTATTGCCCGGACAGTCAGGGAGGTCGATTTGATTATCGGGCCGGTGGGTATAATCATGGCCAATGCCATGATGGGTGAGGTGACCCCGCGGATGGCCGAAGCCGTGTCATCCAGTTCGGCAAAGAAATTTTTGATCCCATTATCCCAGGAAAATGCTGAGATTGTCGGAACCGCGTCGATTCCGTTGCCCCATTTAATCGACGAGTTGATAGAAATTCATTTAAAGCCGGTTTTTGTCCGGCTGAAATCAAATATAGAAGGGTAGTATTATGTGTGAAGCCAGTGCATACATCATTGATGGGGATCAGCAGGAGCTGATCATGGAAGCCGTGGATACAGTGGAACCTGAAGACGGCGGTTATAAACTGATTAATATATTCGGTGAGCAGAAATTCGTCAAAGCCGTAATCCATTCGTTGGCCTTGGTGGACCATAAGCTTTTTTTCAAAAAAACCCCCCAGTAAATGAAAGTTACGATAGCAAGAACCGCCGGGTTCTGCATGGGCGTGAGGCGGGCCGTGGAAATGGCCCTGGATGCTTCAAACAAAAACCAGGTGCCCATATATACCTATGGTCCGCTGATCCATAACCCACAGGTACTTTCCATCCTGGCGGAAAAGGGGATTACTGTCCTCGAAGAAATTCCTGAATCCGGAGAAGGGATTGTTATTATTCGCGCCCACGGTGTGCCGCCCCAGGACCGACAGGCGCTTATTGATGCCGGGTTTCAGGTTATTGACGCCACCTGTCCGAGGGTGATCAAAGTCCAGTCAATTATTGCCAAGCATGCACGGGACGGGTATGCCTCCATTATTATCGGCGACCGGGAGCATCCCGAGGTCAAGGGGCTGTTGGGGTATGCCGGTAATCAGGGATATATTGCAGACAGTGTAGAGGCCTTGGATAGGCTCCCGGATTTTGAAAAGGCGATTATTGTCGCTCAAACCACACAGAACACCGCCTTTTTTAATCGCGTACGCAACAGGGTTAATCAAAATCATCCCCATTATAAAATATATGCCACCATCTGCGATTCCACGGAGAAGCGGCAGGCCGAAGTTAAAGCACTGGCGCAATCGGTGGATGCCATCGTTGTGGTGGGAGGCAGCGACAGCGGCAATACCCGTCGTCTTTATGAGATTGCGGCGTTAACGGGTAAACCCACCCAGCACATTGAAACCGAAAACGAATTGGATATTCGTCAGTTGGAAAACTTCCGTCACATTGGAATTACCGCAGGGGCTTCGACGCCGAATTGGATTATTAAGCGGGTGTATCGGGCGCTTGAGAAGCAATTGGTCCAAAAAGGACGCATTTTTCGCAGATGGGCGTATCTTGTTCAGAGGTATCTATTACTTTCAAATATTTATCTTGCTATCGGGGCCGGCTGCCTTGCGTATGCAGCCACCGAACTGCTGGGAATACCGGCTACGGCGCCTGATGTTTTGATAGCCGCACTATATATTTTGTGCATGCATACCTTTAACAACCTGATTGATATTTCCTCGGACCGTTATAGTGATCCCGATCGGGCCACGTTTTACCAGAATAATAGGAGCTGGTTATCCGCTTTGACCCTTGGCGCCGGTGCGGGCGTCCTAATATTGGCCTATTCCAGGGGGTTGCTGTTTTTTATCCTCTTGTTTTTTATGGGGCTTATGGGGGTTGTTTATAATTTCAGCCTGGTGCCGAAAAGGGTTGGAATCCGGAGAAAGTCTAAAATTCGCGACATTCCCGGTTCAAAAACCGTGCTGGTGGGCCTGGCGTGGGGGATTGTAACCTCTCTATTGCCGGCTTTGCATCATGCAGGGGGTATTCAGGCGAATGCGGTTGGTGTTTTTTTCTGGATTTTTTGTCTGGTATTCGTACAGACGGCGTTTTTTGATATTATGGATATGCAGGGCAGTCGAATCGTGGGGAAGGAGACGATCCCGATTCTTCTGGGAGAAAACCGTACAATGCGGTTGTTAAAAATTCTTGCCGGTTCAATGGCAGTTTTAATTTGGATTGCCAGTGCTTTGGGCTTTGTGGCGTTATCGGGATTGTTTATCGGGATTTGCCCGCTCATGATGATGATTTTTCTTTATTTTCATGAACACGGGGAGTTCTCCCCGGGTTTTCGGCAGAATTTTTTGATGGAAAGCCATTTTATTTTTGCCGGGCTGCTGGCTCTGATGGGGTCTTTAATATTTATCTAATGGTCGGTTCCGTACCGGCGCATAGTCTTTGGATATTGTCCCTGTGGCGGATAATAACCATAAGGGCGATGAAGGCCGCGCATCCAACAAGAACCCATATCTGTTCTATAAAAAAAACCGCCACCGGCAGTGACACCGCTGCCGCTATCGAGCCAGGGGAGACTCGGTTGGACAGTGCGGCACAGATAATAAAAACGGTCAACGAAATAATAAGCGAAACCGGTGAGATAACGGCAAAAGATCCGGCAGCGGCCGCAACCCCCTTGCCCCCTGTTTTAAACTTCAGGTATACGGGGAACAGGTGTCCGCAAAAGGCTCCCACCGCCGTTAATGCAAGCGCAAGAAAATGAGTCGTTCCTGTGGATGCGGGAAAAATTATGCCGGCCAAATAAACCGGCATTGCGCCTTTTAAGACGTCAAACAAGAGGGTGAACAGGCCCAAGGGCCAACCGCCGGCACGGCCGGCGTTGGTGGCACCGATATTGCCGCTCCCGGTTTGTCTGAGATCAACGGATTTGAACCATTTGACCAGAAGGAGCCCGAAGGGGATAGCTCCCAACAGATAGGCCAAAAGCGTGAGTCCTGCCAACGATATTATATGGGGCCAATGCATAAGTTTATTATCGTAACTTGGCGGTATAAGGTTTAAGGTACAAGGTTTAGGGTTCAAGGTATAAGGTTCAAGGTATAAGGTTTAGGGTCTAAGGTATAGGGTTTAGGGTATTAGGTAGCTTAGAGTCTTTCGCCGTTGTCATTCCGAGGAGCGGAAGCGACGAGGAATCTTGTTTGTTAAAGATTTCTCGCTGACGCTCGAAATGACAATATGGACATTTTTTTGCGTTAATTTCTGCAAAAATGCCGTTCAAGTAACATAAACCGCTTTTTACGAAACCGTCAACACCTAACACCTAATACCCAAGACCTAATACCCAAGACCCAATACCCAAATACCTAACACCTAAATACCCGTTTTGCCAACTGGAGGCGTTTTGGGGCCGATTGAAATACCCATCGATGGCGTGCTTGATTTGCATACATTCCAGCCGGCTGAGGTCAAATACCTGTTAGATGATTATATATCCGCCTGCCTGGAAAAAAAGATCTATTCCCTTCGTATCATCCACGGCAAAGGCCGGGGAGTTCTAAAGAAACACGTGCACAGCCTATTAAAAAAGGATTCGAGAGTCGCCAGATTTGCCGATGCGGGGATGACGGACGGAGGGTGGGGGGCGACAGTAGTTGAGCTGAGGCCGTCTTAATTGAACTCTTTAAAATCAACCCCCCGGGCCGAGGCCCGGGACCGAGCCTTGCAGTAACTTTTGCAACAGGTTAAAGGCACTATAGGTTTCAGGTGTCAGGTTTCAGGAAAAAAGCTAAGCCTATCCTGACACCTGAACACTGAAACCTTGAAGATTTAATGCCCGGCTGCCAGCAGACCGCTTGCGGCCAGGATAAGGATGGCGGCTTCCAAGAGTGCGAGTACGGTGTAGACATAGTCGTTTTTCTTGAGCAGTGTAGGGATAATCGAGAGGTAGCAGATTATGGTAACAGCCGCCAGAAACGCGATTCCCACGAAATTCAAAAAGTCCCCGTAACCCAACAATTTTACCCATCCCCAGCCGCTTTCAATATTAGCCGCATGGAGATAGTCGCTGGCGCTCATTTGCCAATATGCCGGCAAATCCTCCATGGGAATTCTAAGCTCCAGAATTCCCGAAACATAAATCAGAAACGTGACGAACAGGGCAAGCAGACCAATGTACATGCCTTTTTCGAGTACACTGGCATAAAGGATTTGTTCTTTACTGGCTTTTTCCACATCGATTTCAGCTTGAGCCATTTAATGCCTCCTCCTGTATAATTTATTTTTGGTGCCTATCCTACTCCGAGCCCTTTAAGCAGAGCCTTGAGGCCGGCAAATCCCAGGATCGCTATGACCATCCAGCGGATAAGATTGGGCTTGGCGATTTTTAATAAGCGAACGCCGACAAATGACCCCAGCATGATCCCCACAACCGAGGGGACAACCATCAGCGGAATCACGCAGCCCTTATTCAAGTAAATCCAGGCGGCGGATGTATCAGTAATCGAAAGCAGGAATTTACTGGTGGCCACACTGATTTTCAAAGGCGCGCCCATGACCAGGTTCAGGACCGGGACATTGGCCCAGCCGGCCCCGAGTCCGAACATACCCGCCATAACGCCGACGCCGACAAAAAGGAACAGGCCGATGGGCGTCCTGTGAATTTTCCAGTCAATATCCTTCCCAAGGCTGTCTTCATAATAGACCCCATAAATCCGCAGCGCGGAAGAAAGCTTGTCGGATTGTTGAACATCGGGAAAGGTGGATTTTTTGGCGGTCAGCATGAGGACGCAGATACAAAGGATCACAACACCAAGGAAGATCTGTACTATATTTGTGGGCAGGGCCAAGCCGATCATGGCACCGATAATGGCACATGTGGATGCAATCAGCGCTACCGGAATGGCCAGGCGAAGGCTGGCAAGGCTGGACTTTAAAAGCCCCGGCCCGGCGGCCAGGGCGCCGGTAAGCGCCACGAGCAAGCCGGCCCCCCTTACAAAGTCTAAATGGAAGGGGAAAAACCCACTGATAATGGGCACATAGAGCACCCCTCCGCCGACACCGCCTAAAACGGCGAATATACCCATTAAAAATGTGACCACAAAAAGCACCAGGGGCCAGAACCACCAGGCGTGTTCAGCCGTGGGATCGGCCGCAACATTGGGATCCGCAGCAAAGGCAGAGTTTGACAGGGTAACAAACAATAAAAGTGTACAGAAAAGAACGAATAGGATTCCGCCCCATTTTTTCATCGACACCTCCTCGAATAAAACCGTATTCTTTTTGAGAGCCGGCTTGAAACCGTTCGTCTTTCCTCGATTCCTTTATTCAGCGGTCTCTTTGTTATAAATTGATCCGTATAACCGGAATAAAATTTTTTTACACCCCCTGAATCAGCCAAACAAAAATGGACAATTATAAACAAGCGTTTCTTGCGGCACTCTTGGCTAAGATAGCCTAATTCAAAACGATTCATATACATGAGATATATTATTGTGTCAAACACAAAACCATCATGTGTTAAAATCATCAGGGCAAAGTTAAAGGCCAATCTTTTTCTTGCGCTTCAAATTTTCCCATTTTTTAAATCCAGTTGTATATAAAAGATGTGGATGTTATTTGATGGACGCTATGGAGCGGATCGATCCGAAAATATTTTCGACGCTTTTTTTCTCTATTTTTGCAACCCTGACAGGGGTCGGCATTGTAGTCCCCTTGCTGCCGGTTTATGCTCATGATCTGGGGGCGAGCGGACTTTATATCGCACTGATTTTTGGCGGTTTTTCGCTAACCCGGACTTTTTTCCTGCCCTGGTTCGGCAGGTGGTCGGATCGAATAGGAAGGAAACCGTTTATCAACATCGGCCTATTCGGTTATTTCATGGTCGCCATGGCCTTCATCATGGCCACCCATATTCAAACCCTTATTACAATCAGAATTATTCAGGGGGTGGCCTCAGCGATGATCATGCCGGTTACTCAGGCTTATGTGGGCGATATCACGCCTACCGGCAAAGAAGGGATATCCATGGGGATGTTTAACATGTCCGTGTTCCTTGGCCTGAGTATCGGGCCGCTGTTTGGGGGTGTTATTAAGGATTTTTTCAGCCTGCAAGTGGCATTCGGATGCATGGGGACATTGGCTCTGGCGGCGTTTTGTTTGACTTTTTTCTATTTGCCGCCGAGATCGGAGGAGTATATCGTGGTCAGTGGCTACCGCCCCATACCCTGGCGTCAGCTGCTGGTCGACCGGATGATTATCAGCCTGTTTTTCCTTCGTATGGTATACGCTATATGCATCGGGATCATTTGGGGGTTTTTACCGGTATTCGGCGATACGCGCTTTTCTCTTTCCGGTTCGGCCATCGGGATACTTGTAATGCTGGGTGTTTTTGTCAGCGGTCTTCTTCATATCCCCATGGGCTGGGTTGCCGATCGAGCCAATAAGCGGCTGCTTGTCACTGTCGGGGGATTGATTGTGTCCATAGCGATATTTCTTTTGGCTTTGGCTCAGGGATTTTGGGATCTTTTTATCGCCAATTTAATTTTTGGCGTTGGCGGCGGCATATCAATGCCGGCGCTTATGGCGCTTGCGGTGATATCCGGTAACCGAAAAAAAGCGATGGGATCGGTGATGTCGTTGATCACAGTCGCCCACAGCATGGGAATGCTTTTGGGTTCCTTGTGCGGGGGCCTCATAATGGACAGCTTTGAACTGCGGCATGCATTTTCGGTGGGCGCCGTAATAATGGTATTGGGTTCGTTTTGTTTTTTGATCGGTACGCGAAAGGCTTAGGGAAGTTTCGTAGCGGATACATCTATGATATGATTGACCCCGGGTAAACCAGGGGCTATATTGCAAAAGCGCTTGAGATAGCATGTTTGAGGGTATGGAGGC
>JAGYOX010000060.1 GCA_018399235.1 Desulfobacterales bacterium
TTACCATAAAAGTTACTGCAAAGCTCGGTCCCGGGCGGCGGCCCGGGGGGGTTACTTCTAAGTAATCCGATTCTGTCCTTGAATGCCGGAATCGGGTGTGATATCGAATGATATAAGTTAGTTTAGAAATTTTTCGACGTGAACCCGCCAGCATAGGAGTGTCTTATGAACTGTCCCAAGTGCAACCATCCCCTGTCGCGGGAAGGCCGTCACGGCGGCATGAAACAGCCCCTCCTTACTTCTGAGAATGGCATAGAATGAAGACTATCGAGGGTAAATCATTTTTTTGCTCATGGAGCGGCGGCAAGGACTCATGCCTTGCTCTGTATCATGCGGTTCAGCACGGCGGCGTGCCAAAAGCCCTTTTCACAATGATGACCGAGGAAGGGGAAAGATCCCGGTCCCACGGCCTTTCCACGGATGTCGTGGAATATCAGGCATTATCTCTTAAAATCCCCCAGGTTAAACGGAGCGCCTCCTGGGAGACCTATGAGCCGGTTTTTTTATCCGCAATGCGCGAATTTAAAGCGGATGGCATTAAATGCGGGGTATTTGGAGACATCGATCTGGCGGAGCATCGGCAATGGGTGGAACGGGTGTGTGAGGCTGCAGGAATTTTTCCCTACGAGCCGTTGTGGCGGCGTGAAAGAAAAGCGCTTCTCGAAGAATTTTTGAACCTTGGTTTTAAAGCCATGATAATCAGCGTTAAGGAGGGGCTTTTAAGCCGGGATTTTTTGGGCCGGATAATTGACCGGCAGGTGATCGCCGATATGGAAAACGCAGGCATTGATGCCTCCGGTGAAGAGGGCGAGTACCATACGATGGTCATTGACGGCCCGCTATTTTCCTTTCCAATTCGCTTGAATCAAAAAGAAAAGGTTGTCCATAACGGGTATTGTTTTCTGGATGTGTCGGTAAGGTAACGGTAAGTTTTAATAAAGGGAAGGTGCCAATGAATGAAAAAACAGTGCTTGTGGAAGCTTCGGACCGTATATGCACCATTGTTTTAAACCGGCCGAAAAAAATGAACGCCATGAACCAGGAGTTGACCCTGGACCTGCTGGAGGCTTTCACCCAGGTTTCAGCGGACGAGGCCATCCATGTGATCATTCTGGCGGGTGCGGGCGGTAATTTCAGCACGGGCGCGGATATGCACCTGCTGGAGGAAACGCACGGGGTTCACGAATGGCTTGATGGCATGCGGCGGCTGGGCCAACTGATCTGTACCATGCGGGAAGCCCCGCAGCCGATTATCGCCAAGCTCAGAGGGGCGGCATACGGCGGTGGATCAAATCTCGCCCTGGCCTGCGATTTTGTTGTCGCCGCCCACAATGCTAAATTCTGCGAAAATTTTGTGCATATCGGCACCATCCTTGACGTGGGCGGTACCTATTTTCTGCCCCGGCTGGTGGGCCGGGTCCGGGCAAAAGAACTGGCCCTTTTGGGCGAGCCCATAGACGGTGAAACAGCCTCATCCATGGGCCTTATCTACAAGTCCGTCCAGGAGGATACACTTGATCAGGAGGTCGCGAACCTTGCCCAAAGACTATCACAAAAACCGCGGCGGGCCTTGGCCTTGATCAAAGAGGGGTTGGAGAATAGTTTTGATATGTCTCTCAAAGAAACGATGAACTGGGAGGCGGCGCATCAGTCGATCATGCTTCAGTCGCCCGAGCATAAGGAACTTATTCAAATGTTTTTAGCCGCCCGCAAACAGAAGAAATAAGAAAAAAGAGGACTTCCATGCCTGAATCGCTAAGCGGGAAAGTCTGGATCAACGCATAGTGCCCAAAATAATTGAATTTATCGATGCGATTCCGCTGACAGCCGTGGGCAAAGTGGACAAAAAGGCTCTGCGGCAAAATTTGTCAGGTTAACGGCACTGACTCCTCAAACAATTTCAGTTTTCGGGCAAGAGTTTTTCGCGATATGCCGAGTTCTTCAGCCGCCCGGCTTTTGTTTTCCCCATGCTTTAACAGCGCTTTGGTGATTATATTTTTTTCAAGGCTGTTGATGTTGTCCTGAAGGTTCAATCCTTCCGGATCAATGCTTTGGGAGTCCGCCGGTACCTTTTCTGCCGGGGCTGCGTTTTCATACAAAAAGTCAATGGATTTAACGGCTAAATAGCGCTGAATCACATTCTGGAGTTCCCGAACGTTGCCGGGGTATTCATAGTTCATCAAGGCCTTCATGACTTCACCGGGAAGTTTTCGGAACTCGGATTCATGGGAAAAGGTTCGCAGGAAATGTTCGACAAGCAGGGGAATATCCTCTTTGCGATCTCTTAACGGCGGCAGGGTAATGGGAATAATATGAATCCGGTAAAAAAAGTCTTCCCGCATGCCGCCTTTTTTGATCTGATTCAACAGGTTTTTATGGGTGGCGGAGATAATTCTGAAATCAGAATATTTAATAATGCTGCTGCCCACCGGTGAATATCCGCCGCCCTCTATGGCCCTTAAGAATTTTACCTGAAGTCCGATATCCAGATCGCCGACTTCGTCCAGAAACAGGGTACCGCCGTCCGCCCGGTCCAGGTATCCCTGTTTGTCCGCATTCGCCCCTGTGAAGGCGCCTTTTTTATAGCCGAAGAATTCGCTTTCAAGAAGATTCACCGGTATGGCGGACGAGTTTACCGGTACAAAGGGTTTCGCCGAACGTCGGCTCAACTTGTGGACCGCCCGGGCGACCAGCTCCTTGCCGGTTCCCGACTCCCCATAGATGACCACGTTGGAATTGGAAGCCGCCGCATTTAGAATCTGCTCATAAACCTTTTGCATGGATTCGCTTTTGCCAATGATTTCACCCATGCGGAACCGGTCTTTGATTGAAGACCTGAGGTTGACGTTTTCCCTGCGAAGAGACTCTGTCTCCTCCTTTAAAGAAATTTCTTTTAATTTGGCCTCAGTAATATCCCTGGCGGTGAGAAGGACCGATTTTTTACCCTTCCATTTGATCAGGTTGGCCTTGCCCTCCACCCAGATTTCCTTTTTTTTCGCGTTCAGCCAGCGGGCCTGAAAAAACCGTTCCCTGCACACATCATGCTGAATGGCTTCATACATTTCCCTGAAATAAACATTAAATCCTTCGGCAACCATATCCATTACATTTTTATCATTCAGTTGGAGGGGGTCATCATATCCGAGCATGGCGGCAAACGCGTTGTTTGCAAACAGAATCCGAAAATTATGAAAAAGAACAACACCTTCAGTCATACGTTCAGCCAAAATGCGGTAAAGCGCTTCACTCTCTCTTAAAGCGTTTTCCGCTTGTTTTCGCTTGCTGATATCAATCCCCATGCCGATAAGAAACTGTTTATCCTCCAGTTGGGTGCTGGCGCCGGTAAAATAGTAGGGAATCCTGCGGCCGTCCTTGGTCTTCAGAATCGCCTCGGTGTCCGCCGCCCCCTTGATAAACGTCTCTTCAATGCTCTTTTTGATTTGGTTCAGATCGTTGCCTGTGAACAATTCGAACAGATGCCTGGTTTGGACCTCCTCGGTGGAAAAGCCGGTAACCGCCTCGACATTCTTATTCCATTTATGTACTTTGAAATCGTTGTCAAAAAGATAGAATAATCCGGGCAGGTTATTGATCAGAAGCTCAAAAAATTGATTCTGGGTATTGAGCTCATGAACTTTTTGTTCAAGCTGAACAATTTTTTCTTGTTGTTCTTTTTCCGAAGGTTTGGACGGCATTCCTTCCTCCGTCTTGAGTTTATGGATTTTTTACAGTTATCTATCTTAAACGCTCAAGCGGTTGAAATCAAATTTTTTTGAGTGTCTGGATGTTTACAGCGGTATGTTGCCATGCCTTTTTTCAGGCCGGCAGCTTTTTTTGCCGGCCAGCATTTCGAATGCCCGGATCAGGTATTTTCTGCTTTCAGCCGGCGAGATGACATCCTCCACATTAATATTGGATGAAACATCATAAATCGGGTTGGCATAGGTCTCGCGGTATTCGGACAGCTTTTTATCCAACCAGCCCGGTGTATGAAAATCCGGGTCCTTCCCATACAGGAGCATCACCGACTGGTCCGCCCCCAGGATACCGGTTTCCATAATCGGCCAGTAAAGCACCATATCGCTGCCGAGTCCGGGCAATACCCCCATGCCCAGATTGCCGCCGCCATAAGCCTTCCTCAGAATCAATACGATCCTGGGAACCGTGGCCTCACACAGGGCGTAGAGCACTTTTGCCCCGTGCCGGATAATTCCTGCATGTTCCTGCTCTGAACCGGGCATATACGCGGGGGTGTCCACCAGCATGGCAATTGGAATATTGAAACAGTCGCAGAATCTGATAAAACGGGCCTGCTTATCAGAGCTGTCAACGGTTAACGCCCCTGCCTTGACCATCGGCTGGTTGGCTACAAATCCGATGGTTTGACCGTCCATTCGTCCAAACCCCACAATAATTTCCGGGGCAAATTCTTTTTTCACCTCAAGAAAATCACGGTTATCCACAAGGCTTTCGATGACCCGATGCATGTCATAGGATTTGTTGGGAGATGGCGGCACCATGTCGTTGAGTTCCGTGCATATCCGGTCCGGATCATCCCTGCTTTGACAGGCCGGCGGGGCATGATCGCAGTTTGAGGGCAAAAAACTCAGTAATCTGCGGATCTCGGCATACAGCGTTTTTTCATCAGGCATACGGAAATCGCAGCACCCGGTCACTTGGGAATGGACTTTTGCACCGCCCAGGTCGTCCATGGAAATTTCCTCACCGGTGACCATTTTAACGACCATCGGGCCCGTAATAAACATATGGCTGATATCGTCAACCATATATACGAAATCGGTCAGAGCCGGGGAATAAACGGAAATCCCGCCGCAGCTGCCGACTATGGCCGAGATCTGGGGAATCACGCCGGACCCCAGGGTATTCGGGTAAAAGACGGATCCGCCGTGCTTGTCGGAAATGTTGGAAAAAATGGATCGTTTTCTCTGTCCAAGCCATTCGAGCTCTTCGGAATTGGGAAGACGCGCCCCCGGCGAATCATGCAGTCCGATCAGCGGTACCCGCATTTCAAGGGCGTGTTCTATGGTCCGGTACATTTTGTATCCATGTTCCACGCCGATCGATCCCCCCCGGACGGTCCGGTCCTGGGAATAGACAAACACCTTGCGGCCATCAATTCTCCCGGTGCCGCATATCAGGCCGTCCCCCGGCATGTCAACCGCATGGGCAGCCAGCATGTGGGTTTCCATAAAACTATCCATATCCAGTAGGCATTCGATGCGCTCCCGGGCGGTCAGTTTTCCCTGTGCATGCTGCTTCTCAATTTTGTCCGGCCCGCCGCCAAGAAGCACTTTTTGACGAACGGCCGCCAGTTCATTCAGGCGTTTTTGTAAAAAGTCATTCATGAGAGCGATCTCCTCACCCTTAAAACGGATTTAAAAAGCCATAGAAAACCCCCTTCAGTTTTGTAAGCTCCCATATTTTTCTTTGAGTTCGGCTTTCTTGACCTTCATGGTGGCGGTAAGCGGCAGCTCCGTCATCATTTGGACCTTTGCGGGGTGTTTGTATTTGGCGATCCTGGTTTTCAGAAATTCATGGATCTCTTCAATGGTAATCACCTGGCCCTCTTCTTCCGGAATCACAAATGCCATCCCCACTTCCCCCCATCTATCATCATTGACTCCGATAATGGCCACCTGGGAGATTTTTGGATGGTTTAACAGGATTTTTTCAACTTCTGCGGGATAAACATTTTCACCGCCGCTTCGGTACATATCCTTGGCCCGGTCGACGATATAAAAAAACCCTTCTTCATCCATATAGCCCAGGTCTCCGGTGTGAAGCACGCCGGAGACGATCGTATTTTCGGTGATTTCAGGGAGATTCCAGTAACCCGACATGACGGTGGGGCCCTTTGCCACAATTTCACCGATTTCACCGGCTGGTAGTGGCCTTCCGCTTTTATCCTCAATCCAAATGTCCGTAAAAAATCCCGGCTTGCCAATGGACCCCATTTTGCGCTGTATATCCTCTTTCGGCACCATCATCATCGCGGAGTTTTCGGTTTGTCCAAACCCTTGCTGCATATGCAGTCCGCGTTTTTCAAGCGCTTCGAATATATATGCAGGGGTTCTTTCACCCCCGCCCACGACACACCGGACGCTGCTGACGTCAATTTCATCGAGCTTTCCCGATTCAATAATCATCCGCCACATGGTCGTGAGGGCAAAAACGATGGTGCCCCGGTACCTCTGTATGTCCTCGGCGAATTCATTGGAGTCAAACCCCCGGCGCATCACCATGGTCATGCCGGCACTCAGCGCCGGTGTCGCTACAATAAACAGGCCGCCGGAATGGAAAAGGGGCATCTGTGCGATGAGCATATCATCAGGGTTTGCGCTGGTGTATGACGCGATTTGGAAATTTTTAAAAAACGTTTGTTCATGGGAGAGAACGGCACCCTTGGGATTGCCCGTTACCCCGGACGTGTAAACAATGGCCAGGGGATCGCTCATCAAAACAGGCTCCACCGGGGCGGGTACCGATATATTGTTATTATTGGCCACCAGCTTTACGTATTCCTCCGCCCAATCCGGGCAATCCGGTAGTTCAAACCCCGGAATCTGGGGGCCGCCGTTTTTAAGGTAGATAAACTTGTCTTCATCAACCTTTAGCCTGCCCCGCACCAGGTCAATACTGCCCAGAAAGGAGTCATGGAAAAACAGGAAACGGGCTTCACAATCATTGATCTGGTATTCAAGTTCCGGCCCCAGCAGGCGCCAGTTTAATGGCACGAAAATACCGCCAAGCCGGGCGGTGGCAAAATAAATTTCCAGAAATTCAATACAGTTTAACATCAATACGCACACCCGGTCCCCTTTTCTAAGCCCCTTGGCATGCAGCATGTGCGCGCATCGATTGATGCCTCCGTTCAGCATTCCGTATGTAAAGGGTTCGTCTTCAAATATGATGGCCGTCTTGTCAGGATGCATTTGTGCGTGTTTATAGGGGATGTATCCGATATCCCAAGGAATTGATGACATGGTGGCCTCCTTTTTATGCAGCGGCTATTCATAAAAAAACTGATTCGCCGGGTTTTAATTAATCATCCAGTATGGATAATAAATCTATTTTCCGGTAAATACGGGATCGCGTTTTTCCAGGAATGCGGTTTGTCCCTCTTTGAGGTCATCACTGTTAAATGCCTCGCCAATGAGGGATTCTGCCGCATTGATGTCTTTAGGATCGATCAAAAATTTTTTGCCGATCATATTCAGAATTTTCTTGGTGCCTTTTAACGAAAGCGGCGCATTTTTTGAAATTTCATCGGCCATGGCATATACGGTTTCCGAGAGTTTATCCGCTGGAACCAGATAATTCACGAGTCCCATCTCTTTGATCTCCTGTCCCGTATAGGTATGCCCGGTGAGAAAAACCTCGCGGGTTTTCGCCATCCCGATGACCTCGATAAACTGGCTCAGGCCTTCCGGGTGATAAACCAGGCCCAGTTTTACCGGCGGCATTCCCGCCTTGATATGATCCGCGCCGATGCGTATGTCACAACACATGGTCAGGTTGAGACCGGCACCATAGCAATAGCCGTTGATCATCGCGATCACCGGAAACGGAAAATTTTTGACGCTGTTTAAGGCCATCTCCAGGGGATTGTTCGCCTTTAAAACCTCTGCGGTTTCAGGTGTTACTTCAGTTGGTATGTCGACAATATCAAATCCGGCGGAAAACGCTTTATCAGAGTTACTCGTAATGACAACTACCCGGATCGCATCATCTTCCGCCCATTTTTTCAAAGCCAGGTGCAGCTCCACTAAAAGCGCGGGGGAAAGTGCATTGCGCCTTTCCGGACGGTTTAATTTCAGTGTTCCCACCTTGTTTTCAACCTCTTTGATCAGTATGCCGTTTTCCATGCCGGGTTCCTTTGTTTTGAAATTTTGGATAACCGCCAGCGCCGCATGTGTATTTTATGCGTGCCCCGAACCGATTTTCGGTGTTTTTGAAAACCTTCCGCCTCCGTAAAGGAAAGCCCATTTGAAAAGCGATTCCATGGCCTTTGGGAGTTGCTCGAAATAATCGATGAACTGGATGGTCCTGCCGTATTGGTTTTTCATGGCGTCTCTGCTTTTATATCCGCACCCTAAGGTGATCAGGTGGATTTTCTGTTGTCGGCAGTACGCTATTCCAAAAGAGACATCGCAGCCGAAATTGGACTCCCCGTCCGTAATATGAATCAAGAGGTTGCGCTTGATATTTGCCGGCATCATTTTAGCCGCTGCGATGATCGCCTGCCCGGAAGCCGTCTGTCCGGCCGGCGGCACGGAAAAGAGCCGGTTTTTTTGAATCAATCGGGATATCATGCAGATGCCGTTGACTTCGAAATAGGCCCACGCAAAAAGGCGATTCTGATAACCGGTTAGCGCTTTGTGGATATTGGCGACCGTATCTTCAACCATCTGCCACTTGTTGCCGCGCATTGAACCGCTGGCATCAATCAAAAGCGTAACGCCCCAATCCATGTTCGGAACGCTGTCTATGGTTTTGAAGCACCTTCCGTTAACATGCGCCCTGAAAAGTCGTCGGTGATCAATCCGTCCGCTTGAAAGCCCCCGGCTCACGATAAGATTCCGATCCGCATAGTGGGAAAAAATGGCTTTCAGCCGGCTGATCATTTTTCGGTCAACCACCGGATGTGACGGGATATTAAAATCCCAGCGGGACATGGGGACGACGGTTTCATTCTCGTAGCCGACGACCGATCGTATCATCGGCGTCATGTCAACCGCGTCGACCGAAAGCTCTGTCTCTATTTCCCGGATTAAAACCGGATCCAGTTTTCCCTGTTGTTTGGGGGCTTGTTCGGGTGCATGGGTTTTGCCAACGGCTGAGCCTTTCGAAAATGGAACCCAGTAAAGATGTTTATCAATGATTTTCCAGTCGGCCATCCGGTCCTGCATTTTTTCCCATGCGTCAAGATATAGCGAGGCCCTTTGCTCGCATCGTTTGGTCACACCGGCAGGGCTTTTTATTACTGATTTCAAGTTTGAAGCCAGCAATTTCAAATCCTTTAGAAGCGGTGGGTATTCAGAGGGCATATCCGGGCCGGGGACGTTGCCGAATTCCCGCGCCCACCAAATCAGCAGCAGTTCATCCACACACGGACGGTTCTTTGCAAACGCGCGTGGATCATAATGCATGGCTTTATTCCTCGCTACCTGCGTATAGAGGCCAAATACGGTGTTTTCCAAACGTTGATCCAAATAAATGGACTCCCCCGTGCGGACGATTTTTTGGAAGACCACTTTTCCCAATGGCGACATTTTCTCCATTGCCGGCTCCAGCGTTTTCCAAGTGTGGTCTGACCATTCAATACGGCGCAGCGCCTCATGAACAACCCGGCCGATCAGGTCGTCCACCTTTTTTTCCGGCACGGGATACCGGCCCATGACCATTTCCGGGTCAATCAGAATCGCATTTTCAGCCTTACCGGACATGCCGGTGTATTCAATCCGGCCGGCATTGGCGCCCAGGTGACCGGTAACCTTTCGCAGCGCCCGTAGCAGGTTGGCCAGTTCCACGGATTCGACGGAAGAGGTGTTTTTGCGCCAGTAGGCGGAAATTCCGTTGTCGGCCGTCAAGGAAAAGGTGGGCCGTTTACCGGGCGTACAGACCAATGCCTGATCCGTCGGCTTTTTATCTGTCCGGATTTGATTGGGCCTAATAGCGTTGATAGCCATTTCTATTCTTTCGTTTCACGGTTTTGCCCTTTTCCACGTGAAGGGACAACAGGACCGACTCCAACACGTCGCGGCTGATCTGGAGGCTTCCGATAAACGCCTGTTCCACAGGTGTCCCAACCGCCACCATTTCTGCAATCATCAGGGTATGCCGGGTGGATACCACGACCGGATCGCGGGAATTATTCCGAAGTTTACCGGCCACATTCACAATGGTTTGGGCGTCGGCCTCATCGATGCCCGCTTTCAGGTGAAGCACCTGGGTTTCGACTTCCGGGGGCAGATAGTCCAGAAATATGACATAAAACCGGTCCCGAAGCGCCGCATCCAGCATTTCCGTGCCGATAAATTCATCCCCTTCGTTCAGCGTGGCAAAAAAAACGACGTCATCCGCCACACGGATATGATCCAGTTCATCGGTATAAACGCTTCGTTCTTCTGATAATACGGAAAACAGCATGTTTAGGGCCTTGGGATGTTCCGGACGGTTGATTTCCTCCAGGTGAATGACGCAGCCGGGCGTTTGGATGGCCTCCGGAAAAAGGTATTTTCGATAGTACGTCTCTCCGTCTTTAAGGGCATGTTCACCAAAAAGCTGTCCGGGTTCTGAAAGGATTCCGATCTGAAATGTAGCCAGGGGCCTTTTGTTGCGAGCGGCAAACTGCCGGACAAGCGTTGACTTGCCGCACCCTTGCTTGCCGGCTACCAGCACATTAACCGGGTGGCGTTTTGAAAGGAGGGACAGGCGGTTGATATTTTCAATCACCTCTTCGGAAAGAAAAAAATGATCGTCTGGTTTCGGAATGGCCAGTTTTTTTTCATTCTGTGTCATAATTCTCCGTTTGATTTAAATGTTCGTCTGCAGTTTTCAAAGTCCTTGACGCGAGATTCGGGTTAAAAAAAAGGGCCCTCTGCCGGTCTTTCAGGAATTGGTCCAGTGCGTCTATATTCCAGCGCCGGTTTATGGTTTTAAGGCGAATGATCAGCGCTTTTGCCTCGTTTAGGATTTTTTCATCCGTTGTTTCCGGAATTGCCGCCAGTTTTTTGGAGAGCTGCACCATTTGTTCTTCTTCATCGTAAAGCGCCTCAGCCCGTGAAAATACACATTCTGCCCCGCAACTGGGGCATTTCCGGAGATCCGACTCTCCGCACGCCGGTCACCCGTTTTTGCAAAGATAACCGAATTCAGTGTATTCAGCTTTGTAGCCGCATTTTTGACATGTCATTTCCATGGAATCTTTCCCTTTTCATAGGGATTGCCAGGGAGCGGATACTCCTTTAGACGGGGTTCCGCCCCTGAAACTAAAAATGTCCACCATGTGCAAAAGTGACGAATTCCTTCTACTGCTCAGCAAGCCCTTCAATGCCGGCGGATTTGCCCCACGGCGCCTCCCCCGGGCCGATCAGCTGAAGGGCAACCCCTTTCAGTTCATCGACTGCAAGCCATGCCTCGCACTTTGTGCACTGCCTGATGCTGATGGGCGCATCTATCCGTGCGTTGTATAGGTAGCGAAACTCCTCTAAGGGGCATTCATTCCCGCATGCGATGCATTTCATCATGTTCTCCTTTGTTTTATTTTTTGTCCTGAAGCTGTCTCATAGACCGCCGATAAATGGGGTCACTGCATTCATAGCCGTCTTTATCGATAAACGTCATTTTTTCAAAATATTTGCATAACGACGCATCAGAAAGGGTTTTGGTCGGATAACCGTCCTTCCCCTCAAGAACGTAAACCGGCGGTTGACTTTTGATGTCGGATCCGAGTTTTAAAAGAGTGCACGTTCCCCTGCCGTCGCTGGACCATGAACTCTCCAGGTAATGTTCGCAGATGCCGCATATTTTTTCGCTGCTGCCCTTGGACTCGGTTCCGGCTGCTTCCTTTTTATCAGGTATCAGCATACTCGTGTATGCCTTTCGTTTTTCTTCTCTTCTGGACATGATATCTATTCCTCCGTTTGGGATGTTATTTTATTCGCAGTCCGGCCGCGATCTCCAGAAAAGCGACCGGACTGCCTGAAACTTATCCCAAGCCCTGAACCGTTCGCTGAATGATATTGTCCTGGGTCTTGCGGCTGATATCCACGAAATGCGCACTGTAGCCGGCCACGCGGACAATAACTTCCTGGTATTTTTCCGGGTCCTTCTGTGCAGACCGAAGCGTTGCATCATCCACCATGTTGAACTGGACGTGGTCAAGTCCAAGATCCGCCCATGTTCGCATATAGGCCTTCCACAGCTGAAACCCCTTTTCGTCCGCCAACTGGGTTGGGGACAGCCGTTGATTTAGGAGAAACGCCCGGCCCTGGGTGACGTGGTCAATTTTTCCACAGGATTTCAGCACGGCCGTGGGCCCATTTTTGTCAAGCCCGGGCCCCGGTGAGATGCCCCCATCATAAAGGGCGTCGCCCAAGCGCCGGCCGTTGGGGAGGGCGCCCACGATATTGGCGTAATGGATGTTGCCGCTGACATTTTCCGGAAGGATCGGCCAGTTATTGCCGCACGGGCATTTCAGCTCTTTTGAGAATTTTGCGCACTCATCCAGACACCGAAGCATGATACTATCCACATAGTCATCATCATTTCCCCATTTGGGCACATTTTTAACAAAATCCAGCCGCATGTCCTCATAGCCGTTCCAGTTTTTGGCCAGCGCATCTTTAAGTTCGGCCAGGGTATATTTCCCCTCGTCAAACACCAGCTTTTTTACCGCGGCCAGGCTGTCTGCGTTCTCCACCCAGGTAAACGCGGTGATCCATGCGTTGCCCCTTGCGATGGACGGATCGCAGGTGTCCTGTCCGGACTCAATGCAGCGCTCGGACAACCCCGAAAGAAACGGCCGCGGGGTCATCGTGGGGGCCAGCAGCCGGGCCCTGTTGACCGACCGGACAAGGATGCTGAAAATGGTTCGCATCTGCAATACCCAGGCGTCAAAAAACGCTTCAAAATCCTTAAATGTCGACACATCAGGTGTTTCCGCGCCCACCTGCATGTTTACCACAGGGTCAAAGCCGCTGGTAAATACATACTCGATGATTTTGGCGCAGTTGGCGGTGGCATTCGCCATGCGCATGGGCTGATATCCATGCTTGGTGGTGGGGTTCGGCGACATGCATGCCTGATGAACCCACAGCCGCGCCTCCTCAATGGGATGCCCGTGCCAGTGCATGGCGTTTGAAATAAGTATGGGGTCATTTCGAATAGAGGGGTATCCGAGTCCGTGCCGGATACATTCAAAGACCTCTCGCATGACCTCATCCTTTACCTGGGGATGCCACCGGAAGGCAAAGGTGGGGTTGGCCACGCGCACCAGCCGGGCCGCCTGCATAAAGGCGATCGTTAAATCGTTGCATGCATCTTTTCCCTTTTCATCAACTCCCCCCATGGTCCATACCCATGTGCCGTCAATCCCCTGAAGCCCCTCCCGCGCAAATTTGGGTTTGAACTGGCAGACCTCAGCGGCCCGGATCAAAAATTCACCCACCAGATCCAGGGCTTCTTCCTTGGTCAGGGTTTTATCAATATGGACATCTTTGTCATAATACGGGCCGTGATAATAATCCGGCCGGCAGGGCCATGCCCCTTCAATCGCCTCGGTACGGCTCATCATCTGAATGAAAATATCGTACTGAAAGGATTCCTGAAGGTTTCGGGGCGGATGCGCCGGCACCTGCTCGCAGGCGGCTGCAATTTTCAAAAGCTCTTCTTTCCGCTTGGGGTCTTCCTCAAAGTTTTCGGCAATGATTCTGGCCAGCCGGGCATAGCGCCTGGCGATCCGGATGCCGGCCTCCAAGGCGATCTTCATGGCCTCCCAGTTGTTGAGTTGGTCATACATCACTGCGATTTCTTTGTTCGCCATAGGCTCATGGACAGCATCATCAATTTCATCGAGTTTTTTGTCCAGCTCATCAATAATATCCTGAAACGCCCGCTTGCCGGTCATGATATACTCATAATCCTTGTTGGAATACCCCCCCCTTGCCAGCGGGACACCCCAGCCGATGGATCCGGAGAGCATTTTCATCAGGTCATCCATGTCAAAAACCGGCATCATTCTATCCAGATCGGTTCTTCCTGCCCAGTAGTCGACGATTTCCTGGATGACCTCCTGATTCTTATCCACGGGATCAGGGATCGCGTTTGGGTCATTAAATACTTCGGCGTTGAGGATGGAAGCGATACTGGGGTTCCAGTTCATTGTGTTTGGCAGGCTTCCCGTGTATCCCACCAGCTGCGCATGGTCGGTGATGAAGATGGTTTTATTGTCAAGAATATGGGCGAATAGTTTGGCGCTTTTAATCACATACGGATCAGGTGAGCCCTCCATCGATTTTGCCATGTTTGTGGTCATGACCGCCTGTTCCAGGTCCGTTTTAACGCCCGGCGCATACAAGCCGCCGATGGCGCCCTTCTTCCAGATGGCCTTCCGCAGATAATCCAGCCGTCCGGACCGTTTTTTCTCCGCCGCCCACCACCACTCCTGTTTTTTTTCAAATTCCTCCACACTGGTATCTTTTAATGCGGTTTGTGCCATTGTTCTTTCCTCCTTTTGGGGTTGTTATGTTCTATTGCGAAGGCTATTGCTGTTTTTTTTGAAACGAAGAACAGGAACTGGCGTCATCATCTGCATTTACCGGCTTCGCCTGATAGTATTCCTGTCTGGGGTCTTTTACCCGTTGAACACAGTCGCCCCGGTTGGGGTCTTCTTCCAAAGGGAAAAAATTTTTGCATTCCTGGCATGTTGTCATTTGTTTTACCTCCTGTGATATGATTAATTGTTTGCCTAATGATAGAAATCCTATCCGGCGGCCGCCTGTCCGGACGCCTCAAACCCGGAGCCGCCAATCGTCGTGTAAAGCCCTTTGTCTCTGTACAAGTCCGCGGGAATGTCCAGAAAAGAGGAATCCATGGCATCGACCGCTTTCATCGGCCAGTCTATTCCCAGCCAGCCGTACTTGTCCTGGCACCAGTTGTGAAACGGCAGCAGGTCCACCCGGCTGATTTTACCGGGAAGTTGAGACAGGAACCCGGATGCCTGGTTATGGAAGTCCATCGTATCATTAAAGCCTGGAATCACCGGGATACGTACCCATATGTCCAATCCGGTTTCAGACAGAAGTGAAAGGTTCTTCAAAATTTTTTTATTATCCACGCCGGTCTTTTTCTTATGTATAACCGGGTCCATGTGTTTCAAATCATAGAGCACGATATCGGCGGTCTCAGCCACACGAATCAGGGTGTCCCATTCACAGAATCCATTGGTATCCAGGCAGGTATGGAGCCCTCTTGATTTTGCGCTTTTCAGCAGCCTGATTGAAAAATTCGCATGAAATGTCGGTTCCCCGCCGCTAAGCGTCATGCCGCCGCCGGAGTTTTCATAGAAGAGCCTGTCCTTTTCCACTTCATCGAGGATTTCATCAACAGACATAGGGTTTCCCGCAATGCTTAGGGCCTCATAACGGCACGCCGCCACACAGGCCATGCACCGGTCGCACTTATCCCTTATGATTTTATGGTAGGCGGTCTCTTCTAATCGGGCCTTCTCCATTGAGATGGGCGGGTTGATCGCCTGATTCGGGCAGGCCTCCAGGCATGCGCCGCATTGCACGCAAAGCCTGTTCTTCCAATAGATTTCCGGAAAAGGGGATTGGGTCTCCGGATTGTGGCACCATTCGCATCGCAAGGGACATCCTTTTAAAAACACCAGGGTTCTGATGCCGGGTCCGTCATTGACGGCGAATTTTTGAATATCCGTGACTAAGACTTTATCCTTCATGATGCTTAACCTCCGGCTGCAGTGGGTTAAAGTTCTTCCACAAACGCCCGCATGCTGCCTATTGTGTCCAGATTATGGATCATTTCCGAGGTGTGCTGAATTTTTTCATCGCTCAAGCCCGGACTGCACAGATCGGCAAATTTTTTAGCCACCCGGTCCTTTTTGATTTCCAGGGGGGGGATCTGCTGGAGAATATCGGAAGCCCCTTCATAATTGCGGCCGTCCGTTGTTTTAATGACGACGCGTGCCTCCAGGGCGGTCTTTTCAGGATCCAGGATCACATTGATTTTTTCCATCAGGGCGCATATATCGGGGTTTTTGACGTTATCATCCGTAAATGCTTGATTGCCGGTGATCCCCGTGCATAAAGCGTTGGCCACGCAGTAGGGAATGCTGAACTTTCCTTCAAGGCCGGTTGAAGGGGTTTCCTTACCGGCCGCATCCATGGCCAGCTGCGAAGAATACACCGTTATTTGACTGATATCGGAAAGGGCGATGCGGTTTTCCCTTACAATCGTTATGGCGGCTTCCAGCGGGGAATGGGTGGCATGGCAGGAGGCATGATATTTTTGGGAGAGGTTGATCACGTCCCATCCCAACCCCAGCAAAGCCAGAACCTCTTCATTGACCGATCCCTTTAAAACGTTAAAGAATCCTTGGGGGCCTTCCAGGATATCCTCTGTGCTGGTAAAGCCATTTTGGGCCAGAAGCGCAGCCATCAAACCGGCCTGGGAGGATTTTCCCGCGTGAAACGGCTTGCACATGGTGCCAAAGACGCGCTTTAAGCCAGATGACTGTGTGCCGGCGATACCAAGCGCGTATGCGGTCTGTTTTGCATCCAGTCCAAGCAGCTTCGCGCATCCGGCGGCTGATGCCAGATACCCAAGCGTGGAAGTGGCATGCCACCCGGCCATGTAGTGATCCAGCCCCGCGCATACCCCGATGGTGGCCCCCGCCTGAAGTCCGATCAGGTAGGCGGTTAAAAAATCCTGCCCGCTTTTATCCTGCCATTCGGAAAGCGCCAGCAATGAAGGAAAAAGCGTGACAGAGGGGTGGCCTAAAAATGAAACCAGGGTGTCGTCGTAATCCAGCGCATGTGAGGCGGTCCCGTTAATCAGTGCGGCTTGGCTGACGTTTTTTTTGACCCCGTGCCCCAGGATGGTGGCCTGTGGATTGCCGTCCATGATTCGGGTATACTCCAGCAGCTTCATGACAACCGGCTCATCCTTACCGCCCATGGTGACCGCCAGCCAGTCCATAAAGGCTATTTTTGCATGTTCATACGCATCTGACGGAATTTTATCCTTATTTGTTGTTGCAATAAATTCAGCCAGTTTTTGGGTTATTCCCTGGGCTTGCGCTGTCATTCGTGCCTCCTTAGAAAGGCTCGGATTAACGGATTTCTAGATAAACCCTTGAAGCAGCTTCGCTACAATGGAATAGGGATCTTTTTTTTGTTCAATCATCTGCCGGGCGGCCTCGGCGATTTCTCCGTCTTCTTCCCATCGGTGCCGGATATGGCGAAACACCTCGTCTTCCATGAGGGAGAATATCTCCTCTTTGATTTGCATTTCGCGCTTATCCTTTTGTCTATTGCTGTCTGTTGAATCGGCCATGAGCGTTGTTACCAGTTCTTTAATACCCTGATTTTTCAGTGCGGATGTTTTCAGTACCGGCGGGGTCGGTTGACCGGCTTCGGAAGATAAATCCAGCATGGCGTAAATATCAGCCATTACTTCATCAGCACCGGGCAGATCGGCTTTGTTGACGACATACAGGTCTGCGATTTCCATGACCCCGGCCTTTAAAGCCTGGATATTGTCTCCCTGTCCCGGGATACAGACCATCATCACCCGGTCGGCGGTCTTTACCACCTCTATTTCATCCTGGCCGACCCCCACGGTTTCAATCAGAATGACATCTTTGCCAAACGCATCCATAATGCGTGTTACGTCCCGGGCGGCCTGACTCATGCCCCCCAGCGTCCCCCGGGTGGCCATGGAGCGGATAAAAACTTCTTTCAGGGTAAAAATTTTTTTCATTCGCAGGCGATCACCAAGCAGCGCGCCGCCTGAAAAAGGACTGGACGGATCCACGGCGATAATGCCTACCTGATGCCCCCGTTTAACGAGTTCATCCGCTATTTCACAGGTGAGCGTGCTTTTGCCCGCCCCCGGTGAACCGGTGATGCCCAATATTCGGGCGGAACCGGTATGCGGATAGATCGCCTTCATGGCATCCTTCCATCCGGGCTCACGGTTTTCTACCTGGGTAATCAGCCTTGCCATGGCGCGAATGTTTCCGGCTTGTACACCGTCGACCAGACTTTGCCATGAGTTTTCCGCAGTTTTTGTTATCTTCATTTGATTAACACACGTTTTTTAAAATCTGGCTTGTTGGAATTCGCCAAAAATATCCCGGAGCACGTCGCAAATTTCCTGCAGTGAAGCGTTGTTCCGGACGCATTCGCAAATATCCGGCATCAGGTTGTTGTTTTCATCCCTGGCATGTTCTTTTAATGCGGCCAGCGCGGATGAGACGGCCTTGCCGTCTCTTTGCCTTTTCAGTTCCTCCAGTTTTCGTTTTTGCCTGTCTTCCGCGCTTTTCAATAACTCCGGATCGTACGTGGCCTCAACGACCCGGTTGACATTCACATCCATTTCATTCTCACCGGTAAAACAGTTGACGCCCACAACAAATTCTTCCTGGCTCTCGATCCGTTTCTGCCTTTCATAGGCGCTTTTTGAGATCGCTTTTTGCATATAGCCGCTTTCTATGGCGGCTACAGCGCCGCCCATGTTTTTGATCTTCTCCATTTCAGCCAGGCTTTGCGCCTCAATCTCATCGGTTAGGGATTCCATAAAATAGGAGCCGGCCCACGGATCGTTGACGTCTGCCACCTTGGCTTCGTAAATAAGGATTCGCGTGGCATCTAGCTGAAGCTGCACGGCCTCTTGGCTGTGCCCCAGCCCCAGGGGTTCGTCAAAGGGCGGAAAAACGCCCGGCATGCCACCGGACATGCCGGCGGCCATTCCGCCGACAACCGCCCGTGTCAGATTGTTAAGGGTGCGCTGCAGGGTGGTTGAAGAGCATCCGATATGGGCGGTGATTGGTTGACGGATAATCATGCTTCGCGGGTTTTCAGCCTTAAACTGTTCTTTGAGAAGGCGCGCATAGATCCGGCGGGCCGCACGCTGTAAGGCGATTTCCTGGTAAATCTCCATGCTGCCGCCAAATGCATTAAAGGTAA
>JAGYOX010000061.1 GCA_018399235.1 Desulfobacterales bacterium
AAGTACGCTGCATTCCTCGGGATTTTGCGCGCCTTGATCTTGAACTTTTTACTTTGCCATCCCAAAATCGACTTTTTACGAGATTGTCAAATCTCAAATCTCAAAAAACAAACAATACCCAAATTCCAATGACCAAAATTCAAAACAACGGGGCATTCGAAAAAAGAGGGGTTGTTTGAAAAATTGGGATTTGGTTTTTTGGAATTTGTTTGAAATTTGAATATTGTAATTTGGGATTTGACCTTAAACCGTGAACCTTAAACCTTATACCCTAAACCTTAAACCGTTAAGTTACTTAGAAGTCGATTGTGGCAGGCAGGGGATTAATCGTTCAGCAGGTTTTTGATTACCCGGAGTTCGTTTTCAATTTCTTTAATTGCATCATTGGAAGGGGGCGGTTTTTTTTTATCCCGGTTAATGCCGCGAAGGTACTGCTTGGCCCCCTGAATTGTGAATTTTTTGTCGTAGAGGAGATGCTTGATCAAAAGGATGATTTCAATGTCGGATTTCCGGTAAAGCCGTTGACCGGATTCGGTGCGTTTGGGATTAATATCCGGAAATTCGGATTCCCAGAATCGCAGGACGTATGCGGCCAGATCGGTAATGGCGGTTACCTCTCCAATACGGAAATAAAGCTTATCCGGAATATTCCGCCGTGGCGGAGATATATCTGCCATTTACGCACCCTCTTGTCAGGCCGGGAGGCTGGCATTAAATGTCTTGATCAAGTGGTCCGTAATATGTCCGTGAATCCGGTTGACTGCTTGGTCCGAAAGCGTTTCAGTGGCTGAGCGGTATGTCAGCCGCATTGAAATACTCTTTTTCCCCTTGGGAATCGGATCGCCGCTGTAAAGATCAAAAATGTGGACATTTTCCAGCAAGGATTCATCTAATTTACGAATACTATTTACTATATCACCTGCAAGGATAAAATTGTCAAGAATTAAGGTAACATCCCGGGAAACCGCCGGAAATTTCGGAATGGCGGAAAACATCTTCACTTCGGGTATCAACGGGATCAGCCGGTCAAGATTGATTTCGAAAATAAAGGCGGTTTGTTTCAGATCATAGGTTTCAAGCACTTGGGGATGGACTTCCCCGATACGGCCGATATCCGTAGCACCTATTTGTATTCGGGCGCTGTGTCCGACCCGGGTATAATGACAGGCCTCTGCCGGTAGGGTTGAAAAACTGCTGTTGTCCAGATAGAGGCTCGCCAACAGGGACTCTACAACCCCTTTTAAATCATAGAAATCACAAGCCTCGGGTTGGATCTGCCAGGTGGTCGGTGTGCGTAAGCCGGTCCAAAGCGCACTCAGGGTTTCTACTTCTTCCGGCAGCTGATCCTGACCTTTGCTCAAGAAAATTTTTCCAACCTCAAAGAGCCTCAAATTTTTAACCTGATGGGATAGGTTTTTGCCCATGGCTTCAAGCAGGCCCGGAATTAGCGAGGTGCGCATCACAGCCTGTTCTTCGGACAATGGGTTTAACACGTCTAGCATCCGCCGCCTTTCAGCGGCCGCAGGCAATCGCAGGCGATCGCATGAGGCTTTTGATGTGAAGCTGTAATTGATCGCTTCGGCAAAACCAAAGCCAGCCATTTGATCCTTTATGATTTCTTTGAGTGACAGCGTTCTTTCGGGCACTCGGCTTTGGGTGGAGGTTTTCGGGAAGGTGGTGACGATATTGTTATACCCCCAGAGTCTGGCGACCTCTTCCATAAGGTCTTCGGGCCGGCTGACATCAACCCGGAATGTCGGGGCAACTACGGATAAGTTTTCCGGATCCAGAGGGGTTACCGAAAATCCTACCGATTCTAAAAAGCGCTGCATTTCCGCTTGTGTCAGGGCCGTGCCCAGATGGAGATTGGTTTTTGATGTATTCAATTCGATCGGCTGTGGTTCGGAAGGTATTGGATGCTCATCAATAACGCCGCTGATTATGGTGGCGCCGCTTACCTCTGCCATCAAGCAGGCGGCCCGTTCCAGCGCATAAACAGTACCTTCCGGGTCAACGCCGCGTTCAAACCGGTGCGACGCATCTGAATTCACCCCTAATCGCTTGGCTGTTTTGCGGATTGATACCGGATTAAAGCAAGCACTTTCAATCAGTACGCGTGCGGTTGAATCGGATATTTCTGAATTTTCTCCGCCCATGACGCCGGCAACGGCGACAGGTTTTTCGGCATCACAGATCATCAGTGTATCATCGGTGAGTTTGTGCTCTTTCCCGTCTAGAGTGGTGAATGGATCGCCGGGGTTAGCGGTCTGAACCACAATCCGATGCTTGGCCAGACGGTCGAAATCAAACGCGTGAAGGGGCTGCCCCGTTTCCATCATGATATAATTGGTTATATCGACGATATTATTAATCGGTTTAAGGCCGATTGAGAGTAGGCGGTCCTGGAGCCAGAAAGGCGAGGGCGCGACTTTGACGTCCGTCAGTAGCCGGGCCGTATATCGAGGACAAAGCTGCGGATTTTTTATCGTTATCGATGTGAATTCATTGATCTGGCCTGAATTTTTGGGTGGCGCCGTTTCCGGCAGGTTAAGCGGTTTCCCGGTAAGTGCGGATACTTCACGGGCAACGCCGATAAAACTTAAGCAGTCCGGTCGATTGGGAGTCAGGCCGATTTCAAACACGATATCCGATATGCCAAGGGCTTGGCCGATTGGCGTCCCCTCAGAAGTTCCGCTGTCAAGTTTCATCAGGCCCGAGTGATCATCGCCGAGTCTCAGCTCCGCTTCGCTGCAGAGCATGCCTTCTGAATCCACATTTCGAATTTTTGTTTTTTCAACGGTTAAACCGCCGGGCAGGCGGGTGCCGGGCAACGCGCAGGGGTACTTGTGGTCTATTGCGACATTTGGAGCGCCGCAGACAACAGAGACGGTTTTTGTGCCAATATCAACCCGGCATATTTTCAGTTTGTCCGCTTTAGGGTGGGGCTGGATATCTGCCACCCGGCCCGTCACGATGCCGTCAAGATATTCGAAGCGGTTATAAAGCGCCTCTACTTCAAGTCCGGCCATTGTCAGGTCTTCGGCAAGATCGCTGGCATCAATATCGAATGGAATATATGTTTTTAACCAGTTGAGACTGACTTTCATTTCAGAACTGCCTTAAGAAGCGGTCGTCACTTTCAAAGAATAGCCGGATGTCGTTTATTCCATATTTGAGCATGGCAATACGCTCAACCCCCATTCCGAATGCAAATCCGGTATAGCGACGGGTATCATAGCCAACGTTTTCAAACACCGCCGGATGGACCATGCCGCATCCAAGGACTTCAAGCCAGCCTGTATGCGAGCAAACCTTGCAGCCTTTTCCCCGGCACATGACACAGAGAATATCGACTTCTGCGCTCGGTTCGGTAAACGGGAAGAAACTCGGGCGGAAACGGAGGCTGGTCTCGGTGTCAAAAACCTGGTGTACGAGTTCGGTTAAAACACCTTTGAGGTCGCCGAAGGAGACTTTTTCATCCACCAGGAGCCCTTCAATTTGATGGAACATGGGCGTATGGGTGAGGTCTGAATCGCAGCGGTATACTTTTCCCGGCGCTACAACCCGGATCGGCGGGGCATACTGCTCCATCATCCGGACCTGAATTGGCGAAGTATGCGTTCGCAGGACAATATTGTCGGACATATAAAAAGTGTCCTGCATGTCCCTAGCCGGATGGTATTTGGGGATATTCAAGGCCTCGAAATTGTAATAATCGCTTTCCACTTCCGGACCTTCGGCAATATCAAACCCCATCCGAATAAATATATCACAAATCCGACGATTTATCTGTGTGATGGGATGAAGCGTACCCTGTAGTGCGGGCCTCCCGGGCAGGGTCACATCGATACCGGCTGATTCCGATCCCTCTCGTATGTCTTCTAATCGCTCCTTGGCTGTTTTTATCGCGTCTTCGAGTATTTTTTTGACTTGATTGGCATTTTTTCCGGCAGCCGGCCGCTCTTGTTCAGGAAGCGATGAAATATGGCGCAAATATTGGGTGACAGCCCCTTTTCTGCCCAGATAACGAACGCTGAGGGTGTTTATCTCATCAACCGTCGAGGCGTTTTCCAACTCGGATAGGGCCGAATTTTTAATTTTTTCGAGGTCTTTATCCAATTTCTTCCTATGGGAGCTTTTTTCCCTTCGCAGCCCTGCCGCTTAAAAGCCTATTTCCCTGTCGCTTTAGTCGCTATCTGGGAAAATCCATCCGGATCGGCCACCGCCAGCTCCGCCAGAATTTTCCGGTCAAGTTCGATATTGGCTTTTTTCAGACCGTTGATCAATTTGCTGTAAGAAAGATTATTCATTCGCGCGGCAGCGTTGATCCTTGCAATCCAGAGCCGTCTGAAGTCGCGTTTACGCACTTTGCGGTCCCTATAGGCATACATCAGGGCTTTATCCACCGCATCACTTGCTGTTCGGTATAGCTTACTCCTGCCGCCCCGGTATCCTTTAGCCAGTTTCAGCAGTTTTTTTCTGCGTCGTCTGGCTTTGAATCCTCTTTTTACTCGCATGGCTGTTCTCCTTTAAAAATTTTAGCCGTTGGGCAGTAACCGTCTGACCTCTTTCATATCGGTTCCGTCAATGATTTGAGCTTTTCGGAGTTCGCGTTTCCGTTTGCGGGTCTTTTTGGTTAAAATATGACTCGCATGGGATTTGTTGAACCGATATTTGCCGGTAGCGGTGCGTTTAAAACGCTTGGCCGCCGCCCGATTGGTTTTTATTTTTGGCATCCAGATCCTCCTTGTCCAAATATATCAATATATAATGATAATCCGCTCCATCCGGGTCAAACAAAAATGCCTTCCCCGCCGCCAAAATAGGGCTGAAAGGCATTAACAGGTCTTCAGTCCGTGGATACGAAAATTGCGGATCAAACTCCATACCGCAACATTATATAAAAGTCAAGCCTGATGGCTTCGTAAAAAGCAATTTATAACGCCGTAGCGGCATTTTTGTAGAAAGGAACTCAAAAAATTGATTAAAATCCAACCCTAATGTCATTTCGAGCGTTAGCGAGAAATCTTTAATCAATAAGATTCCTCGTCGCTTTTGCTCCTCGGAATGACAGAGAGTTAAGCTTCTGGAATATTAATATATATTTTCAAGTTACTTAGAAGTAATATCTTTATCAGGCCTTGACTAAAAAAACCGGTTTTTGCTTTCGCCGCTGCTAACAGAATATGCGACTGGCGCCGCGAGGTGCAAATAAAACTATTTTGGTCCCAGCACCATATTCATGGTGCGCCCCTCGAGCTTGGGCGGTTGTTCAATCGCCGCAAACTCCTCGGCATCTTTAGCAATCTGCTCCAGCAATTCTTGCCCCCGGTCTGTCAAGGTTATCTCCCGCCCCCTAAAGACCACCGTGACCTTGACTTTGTTTTTTTTTTCAATAAATTTCCGGATGTGTCCCAGCTTTACTTCTAAATCATGCGAATCGGTTTTGGGGCGAACCTTGATTTCTTTAACCTGAATCCGGGCCTGTTTTTTTTTGGCCTCTTGTTGTTTTTTGGTCTGCTGATACTTAAAACGGCCATAATCCATAATTTTGCAGACCGGTGGTGTCGCATTAGGGGAAACTTCAACAAGATCCAGCCCGAATTCTTCAGCTGATGAAAGTGCGGTTTGTAGTGGGATAATTCCCAATTGGTTGCCGTCCGGATCGATTACTCGCACTTCTTTTTCTTTGATGTCCCTGTTTGTTCTGACCGTGTCATCGACCTGTTTCTTTCTAGCTATGCCCGCACCTCCTGTTTTTAAGTGAATCGATTTTTTACATTTACAATAATGTTTATAGTCATTATAATAAATAATTACTTTAACATATTCAATACATTATGCAAGTAAAAATACTAAAGAAAATGGTGGAATCAATTATTTTTTTCACGTTCTGTAACAATGCCCAGCCATGTATCATGCGGAGCACAGAAAGGCAACATGATTTTGACGCCCCGCAATAGGGGCTTTTAATCTATTGGAACCATATTATGACATCCGAAGAATTGACTGAACTCGCACTTGATGATTCCTTCAGATTTTCTTGCTACCCGGGAATCTCCTGTTTTAATGCCTGCTGTAGGGCTTTAACCCAGTTTTTAATGCCATACGATATCTTACGGCTCAAGGAAAATTTTTCAATCTCTTCAACCCTTTTTTTAGAGCGCTACACCAGTAGACACATCGGGCCGCAGACCGGACTGCCGGTGGTGACACTCAAACCCGCGGATAAAATATTTCTTTGGTGTCCATTTGTTACTCAGGACGGATGTGGTGTTTATGATAACCGCCCGTCTTCCTGCCGCATGTACCCATTGGCTCGGCTGTTATCCAGGTCCAGGGAGACAGGCGATCTTTCTGTGCGTTATATGCTGCTCAATGAGGCCCATTGTCATGGCTTCGAAAACGGCCGACGCCAAACTGTTCGAGAGTGGATAGAGCATCAGGGGCTTGCGCCATACAATGAAATGAATGATGCCATGATGGAGGTCATCGCATTAAAAAACCAGTTGATCCCGGGCCCTTTGCCCCGGGAGTTGGCCGAACTCTTTGACACAGCCCTTTATGATGTGGATCGATTTCGCCAACTCCTCCTTGAGGGGAAGGTTGATGTTTCCAAAACCGCAGTGGCAATGCCTGGGCTGAAGGAAGTATCTGATGTTGAATTATTGCGGTTTTCAATAAAGCTGGTGGCTGAAAGAATTAGGGGTGCCGCCAATGTTTCGGTAAAGCAGGCGAATGTCGGCCGGGAATGATGGAATGAATCTCGACGGAAAGGTGGCGCTGGTTCTTGGCAGTATCAAGGGGATCGGCAAAGGGATTGCCCTTGCGCTTGCCCGTGAAGGGGTTAAGGTCGCAGGAACGTATTATGATTGGCCGGAGGCGCTGCCGCAGATGCAAGCCGATATTGCCGGGACCACTAAGGACTATCTTTTGTTGGAGACCAATCTCCGGGATACGGGAAAAATCGGCCAGACGGTCCGGCAGGTGGTGGATTACTTCGGCCGGCTGGATATCCTTATTAATAACATCGAACGGGGCGGATGGCCGGTGGTGCATGGGCCCTATAAAGAGGAACAGTGGAACTTAGAAGTCGAGACCACGCTACGGGCCAAGCAATGGGTCTTTGAGGCCGCCTTTCCGCATTTAAAAATGGCTGAAGATGCCTGCGTGATTAACTTTTCATCGATTGCGGGCATTGTGGGAAGAAGCGGTCCGGCAAGTTATGTGTTCAACGAGGGTTATTCATCCGCAAATCGTGGAATTTCACTTTTAACGGAAACATGGGCGCGGTTGGGTGCCCCCAATGTTCGGGTCAACGAGATTATGCTCGGCCTTTTTGAGACCCGTCATGCGGAAAAAACGAGGGGCTGGGGGCTTTTAACGGAAGAACAGAAAAAGGACCTTATAGGGCATACGCTGCTCGGGCGCACCGGAAAAATTGATGATGTGGTCAAAGCGGTGCGATTTATATTGGTTGATGCCTCGTATATGACCGGCAGTGTGCTTAGACTTGACGGGGGCTATATCCTGGGTGGCGAGCCGGTCGCTGCCATGCCTGAAGGCGTCGAGTAAGCCTTCGGCCTTGAACAAAAGTAAAAGGTATTGCCGCTGGCAGCCTGTATATATATAAAAAAAAGGAGAGGTGCAATGAATGAGGCCAATATTCCCCCTGTACAGTTGACGGAGAACAGTAAATTCAAGTTTGCCTGTCACGAGGGGTTGTCATGTTTTACCCGTTGCTGTCGGGAGATTAATATTACTTTAACCCCGTATGATATCATCCGGCTGAAAAATCGGCTGCAAATTCCATCCGATGAATTTTTGGCTATTTACACGGTTCCCCACCTGCTTGAAAAAACTGACCTGCCGGTGGTGACCCTAAAAATGCTGGATGATGAGCAAAAATCCTGCCCGTTTGTTCGTGAGGATGGATGCCTCGTGTATTCGGATCGACCGACGACCTGCCGTTATTATCCACTAGGCGTCGGGACATTGAGCAACAAGGAACAGCAGCAGCAGGGATTCTACTTTTTTATAAATGAACCCCATTGCCTTGGGTTCGAGGAAGACAGAGAATGGACGGTGGCTGAATGGCGGAAAGATCAGGGCGTGGATATTTATGATGAGATGAATGCCGCGTGGACGGATTTGATCGTCCGTAAACGATCGATCCCGTCAAATATCCATTTAACGGAAAAAACCAAGAATATGTTTTTTACCGCCAGCTACGATATTGACAGGTTCCGTCGTTTTGTTTTTGAAAGCACCTTTCTGGATCTTTACAGCATTGATAAGCAGACGGTTGAAAAGATCAGGGAGGATGAAATCGAGCTGTTGAAATTCGGGTTTCGATGGCTGAAGTGGCTTTTGTTCAAGGATGGGGATTTTCAGATGAATGAGGCCGCCGTAGAAGCCCGGCGGCAGGAGATGAATTCGTAGTCGCAGGCATGACTTGAAAACAAAGAAACCGGCGATCAGTTTTACCTATCCGCCGGTTTCTTTACTCCTGGGGATAAAATATAGTAGGGCCCATGGACTAGTAATCTAAGTAGTACAATCCTTCCCAATATTTCTCATTATTCAGCCGCTCATCAATGTCGATATTGAAAAATTCGGCCGCCGGTTTCAGTATTTCAGGCGATTCGGATTGAACGGTGCGGGCTGCTGACGCTACCTGATCAAGGCCGGTTTTTGTGAGTTTGCCTAATGGCCTGCGGCATGGGCCGGCGGGCATGCCTAAAATCTGCATAAGGGTTTTTACCGGCAGCGGATTTCGAGCCTTACAGACAACTTCGCCGTATTGGGTCTGCTCTTTTGTTTTCACTGATACAAGGTTGAAAAACGGCTCCATGGCTTTCATTAACTTTTCAGCTTCCGCAGTATTGCCCTTATTTAAGAGCTCGACCATATTCGTTACGGCTTTTGGAGCAATGTTTGACATGACAGAAATCACCCCGGATCCCTTTATTTCGGGGTCTGTCATCATATCAAATGTAATTCCGTCATCGCCCGAGAGAATAATAAACTCCGGACCGCAGCATTGACGCGTAAGCCGCATATTCTCTAGATTGCCGGTGGCCTCCTTGACTGATTTCATATTCGGGTATTTTTCGGCAAGAATGGCTAAATCCTGGGGCATCAGCTGGGCGCCGGTTCGTCCGGGGATGACGTAGGGAATGATTTGTATGTCCGGAAAACCGGCAGCTACGGGCTCAACATATTCTTTACGGATTTCAAGCGAGCTGGGACCGTTGTAATAGGGGTCCACAAGCAGTACGGCATCAACGCCTGCTTTAACGGCGTGATCCGTGGCGGATAAAGTCTCTGACGTATTATTGCTGCCGGTACCGGCGATGCAGGCGCATTTGTTTTTGGTTTTCTCAGCAATGATGTCGATAACCGTAATATGTTCATCCCATGACAGGGTCGGGCTTTCGCCGGTTGTGCCCACCGCAAGTATACCGGTGATGCCGTTTGCGATTTGGAACCGGACGATTTTGTCGAGTCCGTCATAATCGACTCTTTCCATATCTTCGGAAAAGGGGGTGATTAATGCAGTAAAGCATCCTGCTTGCATAATGCCTCCTGAAAAATATCTGATAGAGATCAATCAAATTCACATAATTTTATGGTTTTTTAAAAATTTATGGAAATCATGTCAATCAAAAATGGTTAATTCGTAAAAACTCTTTTTGGAATGACTTATCAAATCATAATTCCGGTTTAATAAATTTCAAAGCCGATTGACAATATGATTTTGCTTGACAATAAACTGGCCTCTTTTTATTCTACAAATTTATGTATCCGATAACTATTTATATTATAACCTATTAAATTTTAATATGTTTTTTTCAGAAAGGGGTTTATGTCAGAAGAAAAAACGATTGATGAGTATATCCAGGAGCAGCGAGCTGCCCTCATGTCAAATCCGGATTGCGGCAATACGCATTACAACCTGGCGACCGCCCTTCTCAGTATCCATAATATAGAGGAAGCGGAAAAAGAATTCAAAAAAGCGATTGAATGCAGTCCCAGTTTGGCTGAAGCTTTTGTTCAGTTGGGCGGTATTTGTCTTCAACGGGGCGACCTGGACGGTTGTCTGGCCTACAACCAGGGGGCAATTAATGCCAGGCCCCGGTTTGCTGAAGGTTATGGAAATATCGCATTTATTCATATGCAGAGAGGCGATTATGACAAGGCGATTGATCTGCTGAGAAAAGCAGTCAAATTTAATCCTTATTTTATTCAGGGGTTTGCCACTTTGGCCAATGCCTATCTGTTTAAGGGATTGATTGAGGAGAGCATTGAAACCAATATGAAGGCGTTGGAAATTGACCCCAACTTCGCCCTTGGCCACAATAATCTGGCCATTGCATATCTGGAAAAAGGGGATTTCGTCAATGCCGTTGAACATTGCGATAAGGCCCGGGAACTGGGCTATGAAGTGGCGCCCGAGATATTAAAAGAGATCGACAGGCATCGAGGTTCCAAATGAGCCGGTTAAAAAGATCCTGAGTACCGGCGGACCCAGAGGGCAAATGCAAGGGGGAAACTTTCAGCCTGTTTTGATCCCTTTTTTATTGACAAGTTTGATATGAGATTTTATAAAAACAATCTTTTGCAATAGTGTTATACTTATATGATATATAGGTTCAAAATATATGAAGTGCGAAAGAAAGTGGCTTGGTTATTCGACCATTGAAGAAAGACGAATAGGGTGTGCAATTTTAAAAAAAGGGAGGTAAGCAATGGCAAAACATGAGACTCCCTTGCTGGATCAGCTTGAAAGCGGACCGTGGCCGAGTTTTGTATCGGACATGAAGCAGGAAGCCGAAGCAAGGGCAAAAAATGAGGGAAACGTTGAGTATCAGGTGGCGCAGGATAACATTGAGGATTTGCTGGGTGTGCTGGAGCTGTCATACAATGACTGCACCACGCATTGGAAACACGGCGGCATTGTGGGTGTTTTTGGCTATGGCGGCGGGGTTATCGGCCGATACTGTGACCAGCCGGAAAAGTTTCCGGGTGTGGCCCATTTCCATACGCTCCGAGTCAACCAGCCTTCCGGACATTTTTATACGACGGACTATCTCAAAAAACTCTGCGATCTTTGGGAGTTTCGCGGCAGCGGGATGACCAATATGCATGGCTCTACGGGGGATATTATTTTCCTTGGCACGACCACCCCGCAACTGGAAGAGATTTTTTATGAAATGACCCATAAACTGGACCAGGATCTGGGCGGATCCGGGTCAAACCTGCGGACCCCTTCGGACTGTATTGGTGAGGCCCGGTGTGAATTCGCCTGCTACGATACGCAGGATCTGTGTACCCATCTGACCATGGAGTATCAGGATGAGCTCCATCGCCCGGCCTTCCCGTATAAGTTTAAATTTAAATTCGACGGCTGCCCGAACTGTTGTGTGGCCTCCATCGCACGGGCGGATTTGTCCTTTATCGGTACCTGGAGAGACGAGATCCAGATCGATCAGGAAGCGGTCCAGGCTTATGTCAACGGCGAATTAAAGCCGAACGGCGGCGCCCATGCCGGCCGGGACTGGGGTCCGTTTGACATTCAAAAAGAGGTTATCGATTTGTGTCCCACCGGCTGCATGAAATATGAAAACGGCAAGCTTGAGATCAACAACAAGGAATGCACCCGTTGCATGCACTGCATCAATGTTATGCCCAGAGCTTTGCGACCGGGGAAAGACAAAGGCTGCTCAATTCTGGCCGGTGCCAAAGCGCCGATTTTGGACGGTGCCCAGATGAGCTCCATGCTGGTTCCATTTATCAAAGTCAACAAAGAGGATAAATACGCAGAGATTAAAGAGCTTATCGAGAATATTTGGGATTGGTGGATGGAAGAAGGCAAGAACCGCGAGCGGCTCGGTGAGTTGATGAAACGACAGGGCTTTCAGAAGCTGCTTGAGGTTACAGGGCTCGATCCGGATCCGCGGATGGTTCAGGAGCCGCGTCATAATCCGTATATCTTCTGGAAGGAAGAAGAGGTGCCCGGCGGCTGGGGTCGAGACATCAATGAATTCAGAAAACATCATCAACGATAAGAGGGGGTGCACGCATGGCTTTTATATCGTCAGGATATAATCCGGATAAACCGATGGAAGATCGGATTACGGATATTGGACCGCGGAATTTTGAAGAGTTTTATCCGCCGGTCATCAAAAAGAATAAGGGGAAGTGGCTGTATCATGAAATTCTTGAGCCGGGTGTTCTGGTCCACGTATCGGAAACAGGCGATGAGGTCTATACGGTAAGGGTCGGTACGGGCCGGATCATGAGCGTCACGCATATTCGGGAAATTTGCGAAATCGCAGATAAATACTGTGACGGCTATGTTCGGTGGACCACCCGGAACAATGTCGAGTTCATGGTGGACGGCAAGGACAAGCTTCAGCCGCTGATTGATGATTTGAAGGGCCGGAAATTTGACGGCGGCAGCTTAAAATTCCCTATCGGCGGAACCGGCGCGGGGATTACCAATATCATCCATACCCAGGGCTGGATTCACTGCCATACGCCGGCAACCGATGCCTCCGGGACCGTCAAGGCGACATTGGATGAGGTATTTGAGGATTTCCAGAATATGCGTCTTCCGGCGCACCTGCGGATTTCCATGGCATGCTGTTTGAATATGTGCGGTGCCGTGCACTGCTCGGATATTGCTATTTTGGGCTATCATCGGAAGCCTCCGATGGTTGACCATGCCTACATTGATAAAATGTGTGAGATTCCCTTGGCCATTGCCGCCTGCCCGACTGCGGCCATCAAGCCGAAAAAGGTTGAGCTTGAAGATGGAACGACGGTCAACAGTGTTGAGGTCAACCAGAGCCGTTGCATGTTTTGCGGTAACTGTTACACCATGTGCCCGGCATTACCGCTTGCGGACAAGGAAGGCGACGGACTGGTGCTGATGGTCGGCGGTAAGGTGTCCAACCGGATCAGTGCCCCCAAGTTCTCCAAAGTCGTTGTGGCCTTTATTCCGAATGAGACGCCGCGCTGGCCGACCCTGACAAAAACGATCAAACAAATCGTTGAAGCCTACGCCAATGATGCCCGGAAGTATGAGCGACTCGGCGAGTGGGCCGAACGGATCGGCTGGGAACGCTTTTTTGAGAAATGCGGTCTTGAGTTTACCCATCATCTGATTGACGATTTCCGTGATCCGGCCTATTATACATGGCGCCAAACGACGAACTTTAAGTTCTAATATATTCTAATTAAGCGGCCGGGGCGGTTTAAAATCCGCCCCGCCGCTCAAATAAAAAAAGGAATATTATCCATGGCACTCGATTACGAAGAGTCAAAAGAAAAAATTGTTGAGGCGCTGCAGAAAAAAGCAAAAACCAAGTCGAAATTTTATTTCAACGACTTGAGCAAGATTTTGGAAGCCAAGCCCAGGGAAGCAAAAAAGATTGTTAATAAACTGATAGAAGAGGGCGTTCTGGAATACTGGTCAAGCGGGAGTACCACGATGTATGGCTTGAAAGGCATGGGCAAACAGGCTGGTGCCGAGCACGAAGGCTAGTGATTCTATTTTTCAATTTTTTTGAAATGCGGATTCAGCGATCCGCAAGAACTAACTTTGACAATCTCGTAAAAAGTCGATTTTGGGATGGCAAAGAAAAAAGTTCAAGCCCCATTTAAGATCAGAGGGCGCGAAAATCCCGAGGAATGCAGCGTACATAGGAGTACGTGAAATTCCGAGGGATGCAGCGCAACACAGATATTGGACTTTTTACGAAGACATCAACTTTCATGTCCAACAGCCATATTGATATCCCCCGTCTAATGATCGCAGCCCTTCGGGGGGGATCAGGAAAGACAGTTATATCAATAGGCCTCATCGCTGCGATATCTCAGCAACATAAAACGGTTGCGCCATTTAAAAAAGGCCCTGATTATATTGATGCCGGCTGGCTGGCGATGGCAGCCGGCCGGCCTTGTTATAATCTGGACCATTTTCTCGCCGAACCCATTGATGTGTGCCGATCTTTTCTAAGGCATACAGCGTCCGCTAAAGCTGATATAGCCGTTATTGAGGGCAATCGGGGCCTTTTCGACGGACTTGACGTGGACGGCACTACGAGTACCGCATCACTTGGCAAATTGCTTCAGAGTCCTGTCATCCTTTGCCTGGATTGTACCAAATCAACCCGCACTATGGCCGCTGTTGTTCTTGGATGCCTGAATTTTGATCCGTCCGTTAATATCCAAGCCGTTATTTTGAACCGGGTCGCAGGTAACCGGCACGAATCGATTTTACGTACAAGTATTGAGCGGCACTGCGGTGTTAAGGTGATAGGATCGGTCCCCAAGCTTGATCAAGAAGATTTTCCGGAGCGGCATATGGGCTTGATCCCTACGCCTGAACACGCCCTGGTTGCCCATTCCATTAAGACGGCAGCAGAAACCGTCAATCGCTATGTTGATCTGAAGGCGGTTTTAACAATTGCTGATGAAGCCGCCCCCCTAACCACAGCCTGTTCGGAAAAGGAGTATGAGGCACGGATTGTTCCTGTTGGTTCGAAACACCCGAAGATTGGGATTATTAAAGATTCCGCCTTTCAATTCTATTATCCGGATAACCTTGAAGCGCTGCAGGCTGCCGGTGCGGATTTAGTCTATGTAAGCCCCATGTTTGATAACGGGTTACCGGATATTGATGCCCTATATATCGGGGGTGGGTTTCCGGAAACCCATGCCCCTCAACTTGCCCAGAATTTGGCGCTCAGAGAATCGCTTAAATCTGCAGCGGATAATGGACTGCCCATATATGCGGAATGCGGTGGGCTTATGTATCTGGGGGAGACGTTGGTGCTGGATACCCAATATCCGATGACCGGCGTATTGCCGATTGTTTTCGGGTTTTCCAAGAAACCGCAGGGCCATGGGTACACAATGGTTACGGTTGACGGCGAGAACCCTTATTATCCGGTGGGTACCCACCTTCGTGGTCATGAATTCCATTATTCACATGTACTTGAGTGGAAGGGAAAGGCACGGGATATGGTCTTTGCCGTGCAAAAGGGGCGGGGGGTTGTTAATAAAAGGGACGGCATTTGTTATAAGAATGTGCTGGCCACATATACCCATGTTCATTCTTTAGGGACGCCGCAATGGGCGGAGGCATTGGTAAGGGTTGCACAAAGAATGGGTTAATAATTTGACAGATATCGACGGATAAAAAAACCCGGGCAGTTTTGCCCGGGTTTTTATTTGTCAGGAACCAAATTTGTTTTGTTATGCTTATCTTTGCGGCTGGGGATGGCATTCCATACAACTGACCGGTCCACCCTGCTTTTTGTGACATCCCATGCAATTCTCATGAATTGCCCCATAGTAGTATTTCAGCTTCTCTTTTTGCTGTTCTTCAGGCGACATTGATGGATCAGGACGCGCGGGTCTGCCTTGTTTGTTATGGCATTCAAGGCAATTCTTAACCGCATCGCCGGGTTTTAAATCAGACAAGGGCTCGCCGTTTTCGTCATGATGGCATTCGCCGCATCCAAGCCCGTAACCGTCGGGCTTGTCGGCAACGTGTTTTTTGTGATCAAACTGGACAATCCCCATTCGATGCTGGGGAAATGCCTGTTCATTTTTCATTTCCATCACATCCGGAGTGCAGGGTTTTTTCTCTGCTTTTTCGGCTTCTTCAGCATTGATCCCGGCAACCAGAAAGAGCATCCCGATACCGCTGATGGTCAAAATCATTATAATTTGTTTAAGCCGTTTACTCATTTCATCCTCCTTCTCATTTCAGCCAGTAATATAAAAATTCACTGATTATAAATCCTAAATTAACGGAAACTACTAAATACCAACCTTTCTTGAGGATGTCAATAAAAACTAAGGGGGCTATAAAGTGCGAGAGGTGAAGCATAACACGGATATTGGACTTCTAAGTAACTTAACGGTTTAAGGTTTAAGGTATAGGGTATAAGGTTAAAAAAATCAAAAGCTTAGTGCCTCAGTGCCTTAGTGCCTCAGTGCCTTTAACCTGTCGCAAAAGTTACTGCAAAGCTTGGTCCCGGGCCTTGGCCCGGGGGGAACACTTCTAAGTAACTTCAAGTTCACGGTTCAAGGTTTCAGTGTTCAGGTGTCAGGATAGGTTTAGCCTTTCTCCTGACACCTGACACCTATTATTCACCTTTTTAATATTCCGATAAACGCCTATGCCCGGCCGTTTTGCCCATCCAAGGGGATATCCCATTTTTTCATATATTTCCAGACTGATGTCCGGCTGCGTCCCAGACGCCGGGCCACCTCTGCCTTATTCCAGTCACATTCATTCAGCAACTCGAGCAAAAGGGGCTTGGTCACTTTTTGCTGTGACGGCCTGAAGTTTTGGGGTTCCGGCGGTTGTGGGGGGTAATATTCCATCTGCCTGATTTCCACGGGCAGATCAAAAATTCCGATCTGGTCCCCGCTGGCAAGGACAAAGGCGTGTTCCATGGCATTTTCAAGTTCCCTGACATTGCCCGGCCAGTTGTAATCCATCAGTATTCTCATGGCGTCCGGTGACATATCCTGAATCTGCTTGCCGGTTTTTTTGTTGAACTTCTGGATGAAATGGCGGATGAGCAGGGGGATATCCTCCCGTCGGTTCCGTAGCGGCGGGAGATATATGGGAAAAACTTTCAACCGGTAATATAGGTCTGAGCGGAAATGTCCGGATTGGACCAGTCCGTAAAAATCCTTGTGAGTGGCGGTGATAATTCGGATATCCACATTGCGTTTTCGGGACTCGCCAACGCGTTCAATCTGTTTTTCCTGAATCGCCCGCAGGAGCTTGAGCTGGATAAAGGGGCTGATATCTCCGATTTCATCCAGAAAGATTGTTCCGGTGTCGGCCTCTTCGAAGCGGCCGGTGCGGTCCCTGTGGGCGCCCGTAAACGCCCCTCTGACGTGGCCGAAAAGTTCACTTTCAAGAAGCGATTCGGTAAGTGCGCTGCAGCTGACCGTCACCATAGGGCATTGCCCGCGATCGCTGTTATAATGTATGGCGCTGGCCACAAGCTCTTTTCCCGTACCTGACTCTCCCTGTATCAACACGGTCGCGTCACTTTTTGCCGCCACCCGAATGGCTTCGAAGATCTCCTGCATGGCATGGCTTTTGCCGATAATCTTGTCGAACTGGTAAACCTCGACAAGCTTGCGCTGAGCCTCTTCCACTTTCTGGCGGGCCTGGGTGAGCTCAGTCAGATCGGTTACGGTTTCTACCACACCCAGGGGGTTCCCACTGTTGTTTTTTACGACGCGGGCATTTTTGATTATTGATATGAACTGCCCATTTTTATGCTGGAGCTGACACTCCGTGGGGTCAACAGTTCCTCTTTTGAAAATTCCGCATTCGGCAATACTTGATGGACAGGTTTGGTCAAAACATTTAGAAAATTTGAGAAGCTGACAGCTTTGACCGATGGCTTCGTTAACCGTATAACCGGTGATCCGTTCCATGGCCTGATTCCAGGAAGTGATGCGGCCTTGGGGGTCCAGCGTAAAAACGCCTTCGCCCATCGAGTCAAGCAATCTTTCGGCAAATTGATCGCTCCAGATACTGTTTTTTTTCATATTATCGTCCTTTGCCGGCTGTTGCAGGATGGAACATTCTAAATAGGTCGTTACTGTTTGTTACATAACGTTACGAATCGTTACTTCCATTGTCAATCCCTCATTTTATTTTTTTTAATGCCCCCCCTTACCGGTTTGAAAAGGCTGTTCAAATCGCCGATGGTCTGTCCAAATCTGGCATAAATGTTGAATCTTTATATCAGTTAAGTTTTAAGCGATATCGCATAGGATGCTAACATAGCATGACAACCGAAACGCTGAAAAAAGAAAGCGGCTTTGATTCTTTGATTAAAAGCGGAATCTGCCTGGCCTGTTTTAACACGCCGTGGTCCGCGCCGTGCCGGGCACAGAATTCGATCCTGGATTGTCTGGAGCGCCGTTATGGGCAGCGGATTAAACTGGTAAACGTCAATATTGATCATCTTGAACAGTTGAGAACCCGCTTTGGGGTGCATAACATCCCGACCATGATTCTATTCAATAGAGGAATGGAATGCCAACGGCTGGTTGGGGTGCATCCGGAAGCTGAACTATGCACGGCCATTGAGGAAGAGCTGAAAAGAGTTTGATCGTCCTGAGGCGTGCCGGCAAAACGTGCCGTTTAGGATTAAATGCCCGTTAAGAAAAATAAGAATGTGGAGATTTATATATGGGAAAATGCATTATCCGGCGGGAACCTTATATCCCGTCGATTTCTGAGTTTCCAGTTTTAAAAAGCGGTGATATCGGATTGAAGGCCGATCCTAATGCTGCTGTATACGTGATGCCGGGACCGGCCAGTTATGTGGGCGGAGACATCGTATCCGCTGTTTCTGCCGCACACTAACATGGAGCAGTTTCCGACCGTCATGGAAAAGCTAAAGGAAACGGTAAACTAATGATGGTTTATACATAAAGAGGTTTTTCGGGATGGCAATGAGAAGAGGTTTTTATGAAGCTGTCATTTAATAAGAAGGGAGTCGTGTATGTCGGATGTAACGTTTGAGGATATTGCCATTGTTTCCTGCGGGACGCTGAGCTTGGAGCTTAATCATTTGAAAAAAGAAGGGTTTTTGAATGCCAGGCAGC
>JAGYOX010000062.1 GCA_018399235.1 Desulfobacterales bacterium
GGTTAAAAAAATCAAAATCTTAGCCATGTAGGGCGGATAAACAAAACGCATTCGTCAATTCCTGATCGGTTTATCGAGATTTGTACAATCAATGTAGTGGAAGGCTTTAGCCTTCCATGGGACGCGGTTTGTCACATCGGCCGCTTCTGCGAATGACGGGCTAAAGCCCGTCTCTACATCGCATCTACGATAAAAGTTGCTTTTAGGCTCGGTCCCGGGCCTCGACCCGGGAGGGTTACTTCCAAGGAACTTAACGGTTTAAGGTTTAGGGTATAAGGTTAAAAAAATCAAAAGCTTAGTGCCTCAGTGCCTTTAATCTGTCGCAAAAGTTCCTTTCTGCAAAAATACCGCCGCGGCGGAATAAATCGCTTTTTACGAAGCCATCAAAAGGATTGAAAATGCGCTCAAAGAATACCGTTATTATTCTATCGTTTCTTTTGCTCTTTATGCTCATAGCTTCCCCGCCGGCCTGCAAGCGACAGGAGAATACAAGGAGCGGGGAGATAAAAAAGATCAATTTCTACACGGGCAGGGATATCAAACCGATATACTCCCGATCAAGGGTGGAAAAAGCGCACTCCAGGTATGAATTTGAGCCGGCGCTGCAGGGCGATATCGTAAAACATGATTTTATTATTGAAAATCATTCCGAAGCCCCCTTAAAGCTTCGAAATGTCGAGGGCTGCTGCGGCTGTTTTGTGGAGTCCTATACCCCCAGCATAGAACCGGGTATGAGCGGGGCCATATCGGCTGTTCTGCTTACCGACTCCCGGGGCGGAGAGGTCATCGAAGGCACGATCCGGGCGCAGACCAATGATGCAGACCGGCCGGAGATAACGATCGATGTCTCAATGAGGGTGAAAGCGTTTGCCGCCCTTCATCCCTATCGGATATGGCTAAAAGGTTCCCCGGAGGAAGAGATCGTGGAAAAATGTATCGTGATTCCGAACAAGGATTATCCGTTTAACATTACCGGGATTAAAACCAGAAAAGGCGTATGGTTTGACTATCGTTTACAGGAAGTTAAAAAAAACGGGCGCAAAGCTTATGAAATAACGGTCAGAAATACGCGGGAGAAGCCGGGGCCCTACCAGGATGTATTGTTTGTCCAGACGGACAACCCCGCCCGGCCGGAATTTAAAATTCGGATCGAAGGACGGATCAGCGAGTAAGCCCTGATGCGCCCGGTCCAGAGGGCAGCTGGCGGGAATCCCTGGACGAGGTTAGTTGACCGGCGTCTTTTTGGTAAATGTTTAGATCCACTTTGCTGCCGCTGATCGTCATCATTACCAGGACGTCGTCATTAATAAATTTAGCGACGTTGTAAATGGTCTTTCCGTAATAGTCCACCTCGTTTACAAATTCCTTGTGCTCCGGGTCGTATTTATATGACTTGGGTGTTTCAAAAAAGGTATATTTTCTGGCTGTAGCGGCATCCGGGTTGAACATCATGCTGCCGTCATCCTTTTTTTCAAGTTTGAAGCCGTTTTCCTCTTTCTTCCAGTCATCCACGCTGCTCCAGCCGTCGCCCCAGAACTGCCTTACATCTTTATCTTCGGTTTGAACCAGTTCGTCAAGCAGGGGGATCTGGTCAACCGATTCGATCTGCCTGTCGTATATCTGCTGCTTAATCTCTTCGATATATTTTGGATATTCTTTTTTGCTTTCAGCCGGCTTTTCAATCGGTCGTTTTTTTAAAACAATTTTGTCTTTTGTTTTTTTCAGGATGTCTGTTTTGGTTGGCTTGACATCAGGCAGAGGGGCGGTTGTTTTCCGCTGAGGTTGATCCGGAAGGTTGGATTTTGCCACATAGGCTTTTTTGTCAACCGGCTCTATACCGAACATGTAAAAAAAAACACCGCCGAAAAAGAGCAGTATTAATAAAACATATCCCGTCCGTTTGAGATATTTTTGCATTTTTTACCTTTAGTCAATAATATCAAAAAGAAAGCCGTCGTTTTTTGAACGACATAAATTTGTTAGAAAAAGCAAGCGGCAGTGAACTGAAGGCTGAGGGTTAATAATTTAACGGTAAAAGGCTTTCTGTTCCATTACGCCCCAGAGCATGTAGGCCAGTTTTTCCGATCCGCTGTATTTGGGGTGGATGCCGTCGGATTTAAGATCAGAGGGATAGATATAATCCCTTGGATCCGCCATGGCGATGGTAAAACCGCCCAGATCGCTGCCATAGTATTCACCGTAGCTGGTCGTACCGGTGAAGGTTGTGCCGCCATACGGAGTGAAATCAAACAGGTCAGGATACAGGTTGTCATAGGCATAATCAATGGCTTCATTCTTCTCTTCGTCATCACCGGTGACATGGTAATAGCCCATCCATACATGGCTGTCCGACGGGCCGTAATACATATCAACGATCATATTCCACATTTTATCGCTGATATAATCCAGGACATCAAGGCAGCCCTGGGTTAACGGATCAGAATCGCAGTCCATGCTTCCCTGGAGAATGTCGTTGGCGCCGCCGTCAGCAATAAGGCTTTTTAACGAGGATCGTCCTTCCGACCTTGACAATTGGTCTTCAATGGCTGCGATTTTTGCCCCGCTCACCGAGCGGTCCTTATAGGATTTGCCTGAAAGGTCCTGCAATACATCGTGGATATCACCGGAGAGGTCGAAAACCGAATCGCCGATGATTTGGACATCCCATTCATCCGCCCAGGGGTTGTTAAAATCCCAGGTGCATCCGCCGAAGGCAAAAGCAACCGCAGATGCCAGGATGAGTGTAATAAATAATTTAGAAATTTTCACTTTTCTCCCCTCCTCTTCATGTTTTAATGGTTGTGGGTAATGTGCCGCTTGCTTTTAACTAACCTCTTATTTTTAATGTTGATGGCTTCGTAAAAAGTCCAATATCTGTGTTGCGCTGCATCCCTCGGAATTTCACGTACAGCTAAGTACGCTGCATTCCTCGGGATTTGCGCGCCTTGATCTTGAACTTTTTTCTTTGCCATCCCCAAATCGACTTTTTACGAGATTGTCAATGTTGTAAAAGTCTGAGTATTTATAGTACCTGTTTGTGAAGATCCACATGAAGGGGAGGTATGTAGTTTGAGGCTTAACATCTAACGAAGAGATTTTTTTACAAACAGGCTTATTTACTATATTTACTCAAAAGACTCATATTGTCAAATAAAAATTTCATCAAACGATTCCTTATGAGACGGTCAATCGATAAATCCTGTCCAAAAATACATAAAAAATTTACCACCTCATCTCCGATCCATTAAGGGCAAACTTTTAGGTCGCCTTTTGGGGTTTGGCGAAGTATGATATCGCCGTTTCATGCATCCGGTTAAGTTGGTTTGTGAGGTTAACCCGCATATTTTCCATCTCTTGTGGATCAATATCTTTTTGAACATAGATGGGCGGTGCATAAAAAATTACAATATGGCTGAATGGGAGTGGTAGTAGTGTTCGATCCCAGCTGTTGAAAATTTTTTTCCTGTTTGCCCAGCACATTACCGGAATCAGTGGCAGTCCGGTTTCTTTAGCGATTTTAATGATGCCGGTTTTAGCAACGCCAAATGGGCCTTTTGGCGCATCAGCAACAAGGCCGGCGCTGCATTGGGTTTGATTAACCTTTTGAATCATCTCATACATGGCTTCTTTTCCGCCCCTGGAGCTTGACCCCCTTGCAGTTTGAAAACCAAATAATTTCAAAACCCTAGCAATCAAATCCCCGTCTTTGCTCCGGCTTACCATTATAAGACCGTTTCGGTTGCGGAAATGATAAAGATAGTAAAGTAGCCCCTGATGCCATGAAACAAAAAGGAGCGGTTTGTTCTGGCGGAGAAATTGATCCTCATGTTCTTTTCCGATCACGGTAATGCGGCAGGTGCGATATAATATGTGAATAACAATATAAACAAGAAATGGCGCAATAGAAAGCACAAGACGCATTTTTAAATCATATTTTTTATTTTTTGGCATCGTTTTCTTTCCTTGAATCTTTTAACGTTTTGGTAGTTACCAATTCTTGATAAACAGGTTTCAGCCTGTTGACTATCCTACGGACGGTTCGATCAAATTCTTGCTTAAACTGCTTGTTTTCCTTATCCGTGAACGAATCAAAATTCACAAGCTCGCAGTCCTTAATCACATTCAGTAGTTGAAATACGGCTTTTTCAGCCATTTCATTGCATTGGGCCGTTTGCTGGTTTGTGTCTGCAATGGCTTGGATAGCTGAAATTTTTTCTTTAAACGGTTCATCCGGATTTTCCGCCTGTTTCCTGAAGGTTTCAAAAATCAGCATAAATATGGCGTCGATCCGGTTGCTTTTGATAAGCGTGGGGGTATGAAAAAACGAGCGGTCCGTGTCTACAGCAATGGTTCCTTTGTGGAGATCCATGACCCGTTCAAACCAGTTAACCGTATATCGTTTATGATCCTCGGGTCCCCATTTTTCTTTTTCCCAGATATGGGCCCGCAGAACTTTATTTAAACTTTGAAGACATTCCTGCCGGTCGGTGTAATCATAGGTGCCCAGCAGGGCGCCGGCCTGAAAAATGTCCGCACCGAATTTTTTGGCATGGGGCGATATTTCGATGCACAGAAGTCTCAACTCTTTTTCGGATCTGACAATCAGGATTTTATAGGAAGGCTTATCCGGGTCAATGCGTTGGAGCTCCTCAGCGGATTCCGGCGGCGTTATTTTATTCGCGACCGGCGGCGGCAAAAACGCCGCCTGAAGGTTTGGGCTTAAATCAATTACCTCCAGGGCTTCCTGGAAGACCGGAATATCTTTTTCTTCCAGCGGCTGAACCGGTATCAGCTTGCCGGGTTCAAGGTATGTATCAAAAACATTCATGACGGATTCAAGCCCGGCCTGCCAGTGAGCGCTGCGGGGATCCTTTCCTTCATCTATCCACTGTTTGATTTTTTCAGATAGGGGCTCCATTTTAAATTCCCTTATTAATTTGATTGGCTAAATGATACACTATTTATTCAACTAAGGATTGAGATATCAAATCAAATTCTCTATAGAATTGTCAATTCTAACCCGACCAACGAATCATCCAATAAGCCTGTCGGTCTAACCATAAGCCCGTCGATTCGTTCGAAAAACAGTTGACTAACGTTCATAAAAAAGTATAACCTTCTATTTTCATGGGATTATTATTCTCTAAATGGAGGGCTTAGGTATTCTTAACTGGGAGATGGGCTGCCATGAATGCTGAAAAGGCTAATTATCAAGTGGCGATTGCCGGGGCCGGCCCCGGGGGTGCGCTGCTTGCCAGGGAACTGGCTGCTGCCGGGATTTCTGTCGCCGTCTATGAATCAAAAACGGAAAACGCGCTGGGGCACAACTGGTCTGATGCGGTAGAGAAATCAGCCCTTGCCGCGGCCGGTTTCGCAATCCCAGACGTGGACAACGGCCGTTATAAGGGACACCTTGTTAAAACCCATGAAGCTGACGACAATCTGTTCGAGCCGCATCGTATTGTGCCGCTTCAAATCCGCTATCCGGATCTTTCCGGCGCGACAAAAAGCGGTGTGGATTTTAAGTATATCACAACGGACCGTAAGGTGTTAGGCCGGCGCCTGGCCGAATATGCCTCCCAGGCGGGGGCCAAAGTTTTCTATCAGCATCGGGTGGATAACCTTATCGGCGACACGGAAGGCCCCCTGGAAAATATCCGGGTTAAAGGGCTTTGCGTCAAAAGCAAAAAGAGCGGCGCATCTATTGAAGTTTCTGCGGATTTAGTCGTTGATGCTACCGGCTACCTCTCCCTGCTGCGTACGAGCTTGGCCGGTGCATCGGCTATTAACAGGAAGTTTTCAGACGGCGATCTGGCCTATGCATGTCGGACCGTGCGACGGCTTGATAAAAATCGGGTCACTCAAGATGATTTGACCGATCATTATCGCTATGGGGCTTTTAAGGGGTATTTCTGGACCCATCTTCATCATGAAGATACAATTGATATCGGAGGCGGGGTGAGGGAGGAGCCGGGCCGGATCGATCCAATGGGCGTGATCAAGGAAATGATTGCCGAGCGCCCGTCGGTGACTGATGAACAACTGAGGGGCGGGGGCGGCATTGTACTAGTGGGGAAATCCCCTTGGTCGCTTGTGGCAAATGGTTTTGCCGCCGTAGGTGATGCCGCCGGCCAGGTGATACCCACTACCGGATGCGGGGTGGGGGGTGCACTGACCGGTGCCATGTTTGCCGCTGAAGTCATTAAGACGGCGATGGCGTCCGGTGCCTGTACCCTTCAAGCTCTCTGGCCGTATAACCATAGTTGGTTTATAAACCGTGGTTGCCATTTTGCTGCGCTATCGGCATTAAAGGAAATCCTCCAGGACCTTACCCATGAGGAGATTACTTTTTTGATGAAAAAGGACATCATGAGCGGTAAGATGCTGACTCCGACTATCAACGGCGTGTTTGAGCCGCCGGATTCGTTGACAATGGCTAAAACATTGACAAACGGCATTTCCCGTCCTATGCTGCTTATGAAGTTAAACAAAGCAACGATGCTTGGTAAAAAGATTTTTAAGCATTACCAAAATTATCCGGAATACTGGGATGCCGGGTCTTTTTCGCAATGGATGGCTAGGGCGGAAAGGCTGTTTGCAGATATTCCCTGAAAGGGCTTGCCCATGTCGCCGCGGTTATCCTTTTGGGCCGGGAAAAAAGCCTATTCAAAAATCAAGGCGTCCGGAATCTGTTCGGATGACATAAAAGTTATTGCCGGCGCCGCCGGCGGACCGAAATGGCTGATCCTGAGCGGTCTGGATCGGGCCATATTCTCGTCCTGGCTACAGTCCAGAAAAGCCCCGTTGTTTCTTATCGGATCCTCCATTGCCGCCTGGCGGTTTGCCGCGGTTTCTCAGAAAGATCCGGCGGCCGCGCTGGATAGATTCGAGAAGTCCTACCTTGAACAATCATATGATATCAACCCGCCGCCGGAGGCGATAAGCCGGGAATTGGACAAGATTTTGAGCCGGATGATGGGGGAGAATGGCCCATCAGAAATTCTATCCCACCCCTTTTTCCGGATAAATATTATGTCGGTCCGGTGCAAGCATCTGGCCAACACGGACAGAAAATCATGGCTGATGTCCGGCCTTGTTATGGCGGCTTTGGGCAATGCTGTGTGTCGGCGAAGCCTGGGGCTGTTTTTTGAGCGGACCCTTTTTTATGATTCGCGGGATACCCCTCCATATTTTAAAATGAGGGGATTTCCGATTCATCAGGTGCCGCTGAATGCTTTAAATATCGAGTCCGCTCTTCGGGCTTCAGGATCAATCCCTTTATTGATGACCGGTGTGACCGGCATACCAGAGGCGCCGCCGGGCATTTACCGGGACGGGGGCATCATTGACTACCACATGAATATTCCGTTTATGAATGAAGAAGAGGGGATCGTCCTGTTTCCGCATTATGCCGAGCAGATTGTGCCCGGATGGCTGGATAAGCAAATTCCCTGGCGAAAGCCTGATTTGAGCTATATGGATCACGTTCTGCTGGTTGCCCCCACGAAGGAGGTCCTGGATCGTCTCCCGGCAGGCAGCATACCGGACCGAAAGGATTTTAACGAATATGCCGGACGGGACGGCGAGCGCATGGCCAAGTGGCGGCAGGCCATTGAACTGAGCCGTGAAATGGCCGATGAGTTTATGGATATTGTCGGGACGGAAAAAATAAGGGACCGAATCAGACCCATTGCAGAGCTGACCGCCCGCCGATGATTGCATCCGAAAACGGTTGTTCAATCCGAATATAGCCTATATAAGTTGAATGCTCATATAGGGCTTAAACGCCTTTTTTAAGTCATCTCAAATTATAACAGGTGGATAAGATATTTCTAAAAAAGTATCTTGACATCCGGTGGATAATTTAATCTAATAAAAACGTGATAAAGCCAAATCCATCGTAAGGTGGGGGCGGAAAGTCACGGGTCTTTAAAAAACCTAAAAGGAGACAGCCGGGCTGCCATGAGAATGGGGGTCCGGCTTTTTTTGTTTGGAGATGCATGCTTTTTACTTTGCCATCACAGTGGGGACATTTGGTCAAATATTTATATGGCGCGTAAAGTAATCCAAGCGTTATCTATTTGCAATAGAGGGATAACATGGCGCCGGCAGGATCAACAAGGAATCTGTCCTCATAAGTACTCATATAGGAGGGATGATGATGGAACAAGTTGAGTTGCAGAAGGATTTTTTTGAAACATGGCATATGCTGCCGGAAGATTTCAGGCAGTCGCTGATTGAAATCAAAGAAAATCAGAATGAGATGGATACCACAGATCAGGTTATGGTTGCCCCTTGCCCGAATTGCGGCAGTACAAATACCCGTGACTGTGGTCATACCTCCCTTGGTGATCCGACAGTCGGAATTTGTTTGGACTGCGGCTGCCTCGGGTGTTTGATCTGCGGTGCTGTATTTAACGACGGTGAAACGGAATGCCCCCATTGGACCATCTGTAAAAATTGCTCGGCGCCTAAAAATGAAAGGGGGCATTGCTCGATTCCCATTTGGGAATGCCCGGTCATAAAGGAATGGAAAGCCAAGCGGCAGCACCAGTTTGAATTCTAGTCCCCATTACTTATTTGTTTTTTTCAGTTCATATTGTGGACAGCCATCTCCCGGAGTTTGAATTTCTGTATTTTGCCGCTGGCGGTTGTTGGAAATTCGTCTATAAAATAGATGAACTTGGGGATTTTGTAATAGGCGATATTTTCCTTGCAGAAGTTCCGAACGTCTTCTTCTCTCGTGCTGCTGTTGTCTTTTAATTGGACGAAGGCAGCCACCTCTTCACCATATTTTCTGCTCGGGATACCGACAACCTGTGCATCCTTGATCTGCGGATGGGTGTAAAGGAATTCCTCGATTTCACGTGGATAGATATTTTCCCCGCCACGGATGATCATGTCTTTGAGGCGGCCCTGGATGGTGCAGTTGCCCTGTTCATCCATGCTGGCCAAGTCCCCCGTATGAAGCCAGCCCTCGTTGTCGATGGCTTCCGCTGTTTTTTCCGGCATTTTGTAATAGCCCTTCATGATATGGTAGCCGTGGCTGCATAGCTCCCCCGTTTTGCCGGGGGGGAGTGTGTCGCCGGTTATTTGGTCGACGATTTTGACTTCCACGTTGGGCAAAGCCCGGCCAACGGTTTCCGTGCGAATATTCATGGGGTCATCGCGTCGTGTTTGGGTTATGCCTGGAGAACTTTCAGTTTGGCCATAGACGATGGTCAGTTCCTTGGCGCCCATTTTTTCAATCACCCCGTTCATAACTTCAATGGGGCAGGTAGAGCCGGCCATCACGCCGGTTCGCAAGTGGGGGGTCTCGTAAGTTTTTTTCTCCATCTCTTCAAGCTCGGCGATAAACATGGTCGGCACCCCATGAAGCGCCGTACATTTTAGAGAACTGACCGCCTCCATAACAAGATCGGGCTTAAAGGCGGTGACAGGTGCCATAGCAGCTCCGGAAACCATGCAGCACATGGTTCCAATGACGCATCCGAAACAATGGAACATGGGTACCGGGATGCAGAGTATGTCCTCCGGTGTCAGCGCCATGGTTTCCGCCATGCTCATGGCGTTTCCAACCAGGTTTCGGTGGGTGAGCATGACGCCCTTGGGATATCCGGTTGTGCCTGATGTATACTGCATCATGACCACGTCCTCCGGATCCAGGTTTTTGGACCTCTCGGCCAATTCGGCGTCCGAGACCTTTTTACCGAGTTCCAGCATGTCGTTCCAACTGTACATGCCCGGGATTGTTTCTTTTCCAAGGTGTACAATGTTTTTAAGGCAGGGGACTTTTTCGGCTTTGAGTTCGCCGGGGGCGCAATCCTTAATTTCAGGGCAGACCTGGTGCAGTATTTCTATATATTCATTCTTTTCCCGGACCCCGTTGATCAGGATCAGGGTGTTCGCATCAGACTGCTGAAGCAGGTATTCGAGCTCGAATGCTTTGAAATTGGTGTTCACCGTAACCATTACCGCTCCCATTTTGGGGCTGCCAAACTGGGTATAAACCCATTCCGGCACGTTATTGGCCCACATGGCAATATGATCGTGCCGCTGTACGCCGATGGCCATTAATCCCTTGGCCACTTGATTGCAGGTGTCTCTGAACTCCGCAAAAGTTTGTTTGAAACCGTATTCATAATAAGCCAGTGCCATGTTTTCTGCCAGCTCCCTGGCATTATAGTCGACGATGTCGCCGATTCGGGTCTGTTTTGTGTCAAATTGCTGGTGCATTGATTTCTCCTTTTTGTACTTTTGTAAATTTATACCGTTCTGAAACGTGCTCCACGGATGTTAACAATGTTTTTATAAATTTAAAGAAAAAAATTGTATCGCTTTTTAAATTTGACTCAGGAGGGACCGGGAACAGTTTATCTGAGGGGGAACTCTTTGAGCGCTTCATCCATGCCACAGCGCGCCAGTTCACGGGCAATCAGCCATTTAGCGCCGCATTTAAAGAATGAAGGGGCTTTGAGGAGGTTTTCACTTAAAGACTGCTGGGTTTCGTTGAAACTGGCATGCCAGACGGCTTTTCCGGTTTCAACGTTTACCAGATAAAGGGCGAAGGCAACAGATGCCGGCTTGTCTACACCCAATGATGAGCCGATGCGTTCCCGATAGCGCCAGATATTGCCGACCATCACATAGTCGACGCCAATGTTTGTCCCAAGTTTTTCAGCTATCTCAAGCGGCGTTGCCTTTGGATATTCTAAACGGGCATAAACCCGTTTTACTTTGTTTAAAGGGACGACGCGCTCCTCCAGCTTGGCCATCAATTTTCCCTGGAGCATTTCGGTCATTATCCGATTCGCATTCGTCTGCAATTCCCCATCTTCATAACAGAAGCCCTCATACGGGCAGCTGAGTATTTGCGAGATGTTCCCCGGCTTACGGCCTTTGATGAACGGCATTACAGCGATACTTTTATTGCCCGCATTATCAATTTTCGGGGGGGGAGAATGGCGCGTGCAGGCGTTTATAAAAAAAACGGCGCAGACAAGCATTACCAGTCCGGCCAATTTAGCCGATTTTATGTTTATTTGGGGTTGAACCATCAAGATGCTCACTTTCTAAGCCATTTGGTGCGTCTGCAAAAAATGATGTACACGGGTATTGAGCGGGTATCAATTATATCCTATTCATAATATTAATCGTTCCATGCGATGATGCAACATTGCCGGATGGTAAAGGCGACGCCTATTCATTCAAAGGCGGTTGAAAGGCCAGTTCACTGGATTCGCCCTCGCTGTGCGGGGGAGGTGCGCCGGGGAAGTCTAATTTTGCCGGTTCGATTTTTCTATCAACGTCGGCAAGGTTATAGCCCAGCATCTTCACCACGTCCGCATATTTTTCCATGATTTCTTCGTGGCTGTTTCCCGGCACATCAAGGACCCCATAGCGAAAGCTTTGGGGGTTATGTTTAAAATCAGAGAGGTTGAGACCCTCATGGACAAGGTTGCGGATGTATACTTCCGGATATTTCAGCCGAATTTCTTCGTAGGCGCTTTGGGTCGGTGTTTGAAGGATCCTGGCATCGGAAAAATGGTGCAGTTCGAAATTGTAGCAGTATTTGAAACGGTTTTCTTTTATCGGCCGCAGATCCGGTTTTTTGCCGACCGCTACGTCACAGAGCAGGTGAAGCGGGTCAAATCCCCTCACGGACTCGATTGTTTTGGCAAATTGAAAGGCGATCCGGCTGTTGACCTCAATGATTTTGAATGTATTGTTAGCCTCATCCGTTTTGAGTTCGATATTAAAAAAGCTGTTGTCAATGCCGAGTGCCGGTATCAGGCGCCCCAGGGCATCTTCAATTTTTTTCGTCAGGTCCGCGGACATCTCATGGGGATAGGCATGATAAAAGAAGCTGTTGGTGCCGGGATAAAAGTTGGCCCTGGTAATTCCGAAAAAATTAATTTCTCCCTTAAAAATATAGCCGTCAACTGTTACCTGGTCACCCTCTATAAGGCCCTCGCACAGAAAACTGTTGCAAGTGGCAAAATCCAGGGCGTTATGGTAGACGGATTTATGGGAGAGGGCATCCAGGTAATACTGGTTGTAACGGGCTATGTCGATGCTTTCCCGGGTGATATAGTTTTCCAGGTCTTGCGGGTGTTCAATCTTGTGCGTTCCAAAAGAGATGTTGGACCGGGCCGGTTTGATGAAAAACGGGGTTGACAGCCGCGCCGGGTTTCTCAGGTAGTCCAGGGCGATGGCGTATGGCGGTGCTTGTTCGGGAATCACCTGTTTCTGAATCCGCCGGCAGAGGTACTTGTTCTGGCAGTTGATGACGGCCTGAACCGATGCAAAGCGTTTGCGCGTTTCTTGCGCGACAATGGCGGCGATCACGGCAGAGGAGTCGTGTGTGCCGACAATTCCATCATACATATCCGGATTATGGTTAATGCGTTCAATGGTCTCATCCAGGTATGTTTTCACACCAAACCGGAGAATTTTTTCAAACGTTTCAATCGTCAGACGATATACCGGATGGTATACAAAACTCTCTGTTACCACCTCAACATCACTTGCGTCGCAGAGAAAGAGAATTTTTTTTTCAGCTGTCATTGTTAGATCCTTATTTAATTCAGTTTTGAAAAATTTGATACTCTCTAAACTTCTGAGTAACTTAATGGTTTAAGGTACAAGGTTTAGGATATAAGGTTTAAGGTTAAAAAAAAAGAAAAGCTTAGCCATGTAGGGCGGATAAACAAAGCGTATTTGTCAATTCCCGACCGGTTATCGAGATTTGTACAATCAATGTAGTGGAAGGCTTCAGCCTTCCAGTGGTCGCGGCTTGCTACATCGGCCGCTTCTGCGAATGACGGGCTAAAGCCCGTCTCTACATCGAATTTACCATAAAAGTTAGTTTTAGGCTCGGTCCCGGGCGGCGCAGCCCGCCGGGGTTGCTTTTAAATGGGGAAGCGTCAACTATGTCAGTCCGAGGGGAGAGGCCGGGGACCACTGGTTGGTATCGACTTCCCCGCTGATAAGGGAGCCTTCCTTAAAAACCAGGTAGATATTATCCAGCGATGCAAGGGACTCAATATTACCAAGCGGGTTTTCTCTTAAAACCACACAGTCGGCGAATTTTCCCTTTTCAAGGGTGCCGAGCTGGTCCAATAGTCCGATGCCATCGGCCGCTGTTTTTGTAGACGCAACGATTGCTGCCATTTCATCCATCAAGCCGAGTTTTACATACTGGACAAGCTCCATTGCATTTTTGCCATGAAAGTTATAGGGCGTGCCGGCATCTGTACCCATCATAACCTTAACTCCCATAGAGATCGCCCGGTGCAGGTTTTCCCGGCGTATTTTGGCGACCTCGTTAGCTTTTTCAGACATGAACTGGGGAAGGCCGTCTTTCGTCTGTGCGTGAAGCATCCAGAAGTTGGAGCTTAACGTGGAGGTCAGAAATACATTGTTGTCCAGTATCATTTGCAACGCCTCTTTATCGGCCAGAGTGCCGTGTTCAATGGTTCTAACTCCTGCCGTAACGGCGTTTTTAATGCCCTGCGCGCCATGGGCGTGGGCGGCAGTGTGCTTGCCCACTTTTTTGCCTTCCTCAACAACCGCACGGATTTCATCCACATCCAAGTGTGGAGCCCCGGGAATACCACCCGGGTTCATAATGGCGCCGGTGGCCATGACCTTTAAAAGGTCCGCCCCCTGTTTTAGTTGTTCCCTTGCGGCCTTTCGATTTTCATCCACCCCATCGGCCTCATGGTAGAGGCCCTCAAAATATTCATTGCCTGCCGAATGCATGCATATAATTTTACCGCTGGCAAGAATCCGGGGACCGACGATTAAGCTTTCCTCCACTGCTTTTCTAACAGCGATATCAATGTAGTGGGCCGAGCCGGCGTTCCTGACCGTGGTAATTCCTGCGCGGATGGTATTGCCCATTTCCAGTGTTGCCCGAATGGTGCGCAGTTTATCCTCCACTAGGCTTTCATGGTACGTATCGGCCATGCCGTGCATATCAAGATGGATATGGGAGTCAATAAGGCCGGGAATGACAAATTTTCCGTCCAAGTTATAGACGATGGCATCCGCTGGCTGTTCCACCGCCCCCTTTTCCCCGGCGAATGTAATCATGCTGTCTTCAAATACGAGAACCGCATCCTCAACAACCCGTCTCGTCCCGTCAATCAGGGTCATGCCCTTTAAAACCGTGTGCATGTTGAGTTCCTATGCTAAAGCGATGATAATAGACATAAAAACATGGAATGAAGTATATATTGCTTAGCTAAATCTCATCCGCATGCCGTATTTCACCACCAGAAACATCATCTGGATCAGGTTTAAAGCTGTCAGAGTTTCTGCCGGATTTGTCACGGACTCCAGATATTGGTTGGCGTGAGCCTCTGATCGCCTCTCTTGAACTAAACCGGCAAGGAAGTTGGTCGCCTGCCTGTATTTTTTAAGGGATATGTTCGGATATAATTGATTGTTCTGCAAGTTATTTAAAAGTTTTTCAGTTTGTGCAAGTGAAAATTTTAACAATTGCTGTTTCTGTTCAAGTTTAAATGCCGATTGTGCATGTATTTTATCCGTTATCAAATAGTTTAGCTCGCTAATGGTTGTTTCCAATTCTCTGGACAACCAATCGCTAAATTCTTCCGGAATTACAGCATTGACAGTACTAAGCGGGCCGGCGTGTTTCTGGCAGCCGGTGATTATTTCCTTGCCTGCGGTGCGCCAGAAACCTTGTGCTTGTTTGAAAAAAGCGCTCATGGCTTTTGATTTGTCTTCGGTTTGTTTGATTGTACGCACATTGTTGCGGAGAAAGCGGGCAGATTGCCTGAAAAGGTATTCTCCGGTCACCAGTTCATAGATGATGGCAAGCCCGGCATACCAGTCCTGAAGGTAAAAGATTCGACTGGGGTTGGAGAAGTATTTTTTGAGAATTCGGTTAGGCAAAAAGTGAGAAGGAGTGGCATAAAAGAGACTACCGCCCAGCAGCGGCTGTTCTATTTGCTTGAAGGCGCCGGGCTTAAAATCTACAGTTGTTTCAAGGTCGATTAAACCGATATTATAATTGCCTGCGGAATTCAAAAAAATCGGAAATTTGTTAGGATCACCGGCGGCCAGCAGGTTATCCGGTTTTAAATCCCGTATCGCAACTCCTTTTCCCCCGATCCATGCCAGAAGATCGAGCAGATTGGTGATGATGCCGGCCATTTTAGGCTGGTTCCTGACCAGCGCCAATTTGGTGACATAATCGCCGATCAGTTTCCTATATATTTGAACTGGTTCCGCGTTTTCTTCAATCATATCACACATGAGTCTATCAAGGGCATCCCTGAAAGCTGCCGGGAACTCTTTTGCGATGTTGTTTATGGAATTGCCGGCGAGGGCATTTAAAAACCAGTCCCGCCGTCTGTACCTGATGGCTTCCGCATCCAGTCCATGTGCTTGTTGAAGTTCGTGTAAGCGGTTTTGAAATATGGTATAGATCTCCATGATGTTATGGCGAACGGGTTGGGCGTCTATGCCGTAACGGCTGTCAAATTCATAGGCATTCCAGAGAATTTCCGGATTATTTTTAATCTCACGGGTCGTATCGGTTTGCCTGTCGTGCATGGCTTCAATAATCGGACCCAGAAAATAGTATTTGGATAGATTCATGAAATAGACATAAGATCCGCCGAATCTTAAAAACTGTTTGAGTTCTTCCTTTTGTTCGACCAAATAGACGTAATTCTGCTCGAGCTGTTCTGCGGTTAAATCGGCTTCATCGACGAGTTTGTGGATATGGCTTAAAATGTTTGTAATCCGGGGTGTCAGGCATTCCCTGGGGGCTATTTTCTCTGCAACCTGTTTTTCCCTGCGGATGTTTTCAATATATTTGTTAAAATCCACCACCGGGGCCGGTGGAACCTTGATGACCATATGGGTGTCATAGATCACATAATAGCATTTGCTTCTGCTGCTGGTCTTTTCGCCAATGGGCCCGATGGTCATGCGCCGGATTTGCCACGTGTCGTTATGCTTTACATGGAGATTGTATGTATAATTTCTATCATCTTTTTTCTTTTCGCGCGAGGTGATATACGCTGGGGCGGATGCTGGCGCACCGAGTTGGTATTTGAAAATGCCCAAAAAGAATTTGACGACGTCGATGCCAAAATCAAATTCAAGCGTATTTCCTGCAGGAAAGTCAGGAAGGCGAGTGCCATCTTTTGACAAGGCCGCTGCTTTTCTTTTGGGAAGTTTTTTTCTACCGGTGGTCAGTAGGAAAATGGCATAAAGAATGACGGCAATTGCCATCCACGCCAGGAGGTACAAGGCATTCTTTTTCTTATTGGTAAAATGGTATTTCAGCAAAGCCGGTACGTTTGTAATATTGTAATTGCCACTGATAATTTGTTTTACCCGATTGCTGGTCATCATGTTTATTTGTCCGCCCGATATATAGAAGACGGTGTTGTCGATATTCCAAGCTTTTTCCGCTTCAATGGTTTCACCGGATTGAAGGCAGATGATGTCGTTTCCAAAAATAGTCAGGGCGGTGTAAACGAGCGGGATAATAATCAGTATGGTAATCGCGGGAATGGTCAGTCCGGGCTTTGCCATGGCCTCAGTCATTTCCTTCTATTTAAGGCAAAGGGATGAACTTTCAAAAAAACAAATCCCCTCTGGGGTTAACCAAAGCCTGTCTTTTTAGACTAGGATACTTTACTCAACTTAATTATAGCAGAATTACCCCATAACGTCATTAGAATATTGATGGTTTCAGCGAATATAATTGACAGATATTATGATTGGATATACAAGTCCCTATGTTAAAGGGGTTTTTAAATATAAGCCCGCTGGTTACTTTTTCCCTTTAAATGCATTCGGCAAAACGCCTGAGTATTGTGATCCTGCCGTGGCTTACTTTAAGGAGACCTATCAATGACAAGAAAATCTATAGTCCCTGCCAGAAAGAAAAAAATCAAAAAGCTTCTTTCAATGATGAATAAACAAAATAACCGGTTTATCATCATCGCCCCGCCGCTTATAGAAATGATGGATTTATCGATTACGGATGCGGAGCTGGATTTTATGCTGCACATGGGGTTCGAGCGATATGATTATGAAAAAGCGAAATCGGCTGCTGCAATGCCTGAGGACGAGTTTCAAGCCTTTTTTGACGGCATCAAACGGAAGGGGCTGGTGCATATTGAATTGGGCCCCGAGGGAAACGAAAAATACCGTTTAAACGCTATTGCAGTGGGATGGTATGAAAGCCAGATCCATTTTTTGAGGGGAAAGCCCGAGGAAAAGCTGTTTTCCGAAAAATTTCAAGAATTTATTGAATTTTTCGGAAAGTTTAATTTCCCTCCGCTTCGGGATGTTGAGAATTTTGTGCTTAGTAAGCTTGTTAAGCCTTCCCAGGGTATCGGGATCATGGATCCGGCAGCAAAGGGAAAGAGCAAGAAAAAAATCATACCGATCAATACAAATGTATCCTCACCGGATTCAAAGGTCTACCCCACTCCCTACATCAATTCGCTTATCGAGGAATTCGGAAACAAAACCGGCATATGCGTATTCCCGTGTGTTTGCCGGCATGCCAACAAACTACTGGGAAGCCCTTGTATGTATGATATGCCTGAAGAATCATGTATTGCTTTTGGAGATATGGCCAATGCATGGGCGAGTTACGGGTATGGCAGAAAAATATCTAAGGAAGAGGCCATTGACATTCTTAAGACGGTCAGGGAAAAGGGGGCGGTGCATCAGGTGATCCATGAAGAAGACAATCCCAACCTCCAGACAATGGCTATATGTAACTGTTGCTGGGACTGTTGCGGCATTTTAAAACCATATAACATGGGCTCTGTTCCCCTGAAATATAAAAGCTACTATATTGCCCGTATTAAGGATGATGCAGACTGCAAAGGGTGCGGGACCTGTGAAAAGTACTGTCCCACCACTGCTATCAGGGTCGTGGACAAGCAGGCCGTTTTAAACCCTGATAAATGCATTGGCTGCGGCCAATGCGCGTTTCAATGCGTAAAAAACAATATTGAACTGGTGCCTGATGAACGAACAGTATATCTGCCGGTCTTAAAAAAATCCGAGGTGCGGATCACCGCTTAAATAAGCTGAATCCTTTACTTGCCCGTTATAGATATTTTGAGCACGGTTAAGAAACTATACATAAAGCAATGGATGAAGTTTGGCATTAATTATTGAAACGGGGGATTCGTGGCCTTATAGTCAGAAAAGCCATTAGGGCGATTTTTTCTACAGAGAGAAAAACGTGAAAATTCTCATAACCAATGACGACGGCTATAATGAGCCTGGGCTAAAGGCGCTGCATCAGGCGGTGAAGCTGTTGGGGGAAGTGATTACTGTTGCTCCTGGAGCCCCTCAATCCGGTGTCGGCCATAGTATATCGCTTAACGGCGGGATTTATGCAAAGAAAACAAACGGATGTGAATATGTTGTACAAGGCTACCCTGTAGATTGTATACGCCTGGGCCTACAGGTATTTGCGCCAGATATAGATTGGGTAATATCGG
>JAGYOX010000063.1 GCA_018399235.1 Desulfobacterales bacterium
CCACCAATCGCGATCTGGAAGCGGAGGTCCAAAAAGGCACGTTCCGTGAAGATCTCTGGTATCGGCTCAATATTTTCCCGATCACGATGCCGCCGCTACGGGACCGCATCGAAGACATCCCGCTGCTGGTCAGTTTTTATATTGACCAGATCTCAAAAAGACTGGGTAAATCCATCAAGGTGGTCCCGACGGGCGTCATGGAGACGTTGCAAAAATACCATTGGCCCGGCAATGTTCGCGAACTGGAAAATGTCCTCGAACGAGCGGTGATCAATTCCTCCGGCACCAAGCTGCGGCTGGTGGATGACTTGAAAAAACCGCCCAAAGATCCCCCGAAACCGGATCAAACTTTGGAAAATGTCGAGCGTGAATATATTAAACGGGTGCTGGAACAAGTCAACTGGAAAGTGAGCGGCAAAAACAGCGCGGCTGAAATACTGGGGCTGAACCGCAGCACCCTGCGCGCCCGAATGCGCAAATTCAATATCCGCAAACCGTAAATTCTCGTTTTAGATCCAACTCCGCATACCCAAAACCTAAGACCTGAAGTTCCTTGGAAATTAATCGTACGAATCAAATGTTACTTTCTGCAAAAATACCGTGCCAGCGGAATAAATCGCTTTTTACGAGATTGTCAATGGTTGATTTGTCCATTGACCATTTTTCTGCAAATACACAGTATCCTTGACTTTAAATTGCATATAGGGTAATGGATTTTTTTTTAACATATCTTTAACCTATAGAAAATATTTCAAAACCCTAATCAGTTATAACTTACTGATTATATTACAATTAGCCCCCGTAGCTCAGTGGATAGAGCAATGGATTCCTAATCCATGTGCCGCAGGTTCGATCCCTGCCGGGGGCACCAATAAAATGATATTATCTGATTTTGTGCCCGTGTGCCCACTGTGCTCGGTTTGAATCCAGCATAATTATTTTTTTGAAATATCAGCAATGACAGTCTCGTAAAAAACGATTTATTTCGCCGCGGCGGTTTTTTTGCAGAAAGGAACTTTTGCGACAGGTTAAAGGCACTGAGACACTGACGAGATTCGTCCGGTTTTGTCATTTCGAGCGATAGCGAGAAATCTTTAACAAACAAGATTCCTCGTCGCTTTCGCTCCTCGGAATGACATAAGTAAAAGGCACTGAGGCACTAAGCTTTTGATTCTTTTAACCTAATACCCAAAACCTAATACCGTTAAGTTACTTAGAAGTCGATTTTGAGATGGCAAAGTAAAAAGTTCAAGCCCCGTTTAAAATCAAGGGGCGCGCAAATCCCGAGAAATGCAACGTACTTAGCTGTACGTGAAATTTCGAGGGATGCAGCGCAACACAGATATTGGACTTCCAAGGAACTTAATCGTACTCAGTCCCGCATAAGCGAGACGGTTCTCGTACTCGTACTCGTACTCGAAAAATAAAAGCCGATTACGAGAACGAGCACGAGTACGAGTACGAACCAAACGTTCCTTTCTGCAAAAATACCGCGCCAGCGGAATAAACCGCTTTTTACGAAGCCATCAATTTTAATATTCCATTAATCTTTGTGCCAAACGATGAAGTTCGGGATTGGCAAGCGCCGTTACCTTTTTCTTTACAGTACGTGAATAATACTCTCTTTCTGTCTTAGTCAGCAGGTCACCGTTTAGTTTCTTTTTAAATAATTCTTTTTGCTTTGGCGGAAACAATTGAGACAGAGCATATTCAAGAGACAGTTCTTCATACTTCTCTTTCAGCCTGGTTGTTTTTTCTACGTTCTTTTCAAAATAGTTGTTAAACACAGTTTTTAAGCGTCCAGGGTGAAATCGTTTATTGCCGATAGTTACATCTTCGCCTTTGGACAGTGAGGTTTTAAATTGTTCCAAAGTAGCAAGTTCTTTATCTGAAAAATTTTTTTTTAACTGATCCGCCCAGTAAAATGACAGGCGGAAATATCGATACAGCGCCAAAGATAATAAGAGCAGCTCATGAAATTTGCTTTGATCCTGTTTTTGGACCAAATGTTTCATGATCTGGCCATAATCAAAACCATACCTTTGGGCGACGTTTACCAATAATACAGGAAACCCTTCCATTAGCCGGTTGTCATCCCTTTTAACGACTTCAGCAAGAGTTTTATTAACATCAACATCCTCCTTGACCTCCATCAGCGCAAAGCCAAGCCGACTAAGATTTTCAAGCAACTTCATATTATCCATATTTTTTCTCCTTTTTTAGGAGATCTATAAAAGCCTCTAAACTCTTAAGAATTCGATTTTCAGAAATATCATATTTGGCCAACTCCCTGCAATGATGCTCAAGTCGCTTAATATCAATAGTGTTTTTATGTGCTTTCGCCAGCATCAGGCAATCATCAAAATCAACGGCCGAGCCCCGGAAAAGCTTACTTACAATTAAGTCATAATCATTTAAAACACCGATATAAAGATGAGAATACTCTTGTAGCAATTTATGCATTCCTTCTTTCAGGGGGGATTCTATCAATTCTGTTGTATGGATGCGTTTGCCCGGAAATAAATCAAAAATAAACAAATCATCTTTTCTCTGCCAGCCTGAACCAGTTGTTTGCCGGTATCCCAGATCCTTTAATATTCGAATTAAATATTTAAACTCGGGCTCGTTTGGGACAATAAAATCAACGTCCTTTGTCGATGGTTTAACGTCTAAAAGGGTCAAAGCTGTCCCGCCACAGGCAATGAGATGCACCTTGCGTTTGACAAATCCATTCCATTGCCCCAATATTTCAAGCAAAACCTGTTTAGTAAGTCTATATGTCATTTTTGTATTAATAAATACAAATTCTTGTATAAAATAATACAAAAATTTGTATTATTTTATACAAGAATTATTCATTCCTGTCAAATACAAATAAATTAATCAAAAAAGACGCATTTTATATTGCTTAAAAATAAAATTTCAATAGAATGGCTAAAAACAAAAATGTTACTAATAATTTCAAATACTAAGGATAGCTCAGGGAATCAAGGGAAAATTGGAGAAGATGCCGAAAATATGACATTTTTTGAATCCTTAATCCATGTGCCGCAGGTTCGATCCCTGCCGGGGGCACCAATAATATATTCTACTGATTATTGTGGATATTAAAAAAATAAAATTTTTACAAAGGACTGCCGCAGCCCTCTTCGTTGTTCTGCTTGCCGGGACAACCTATCTATCACTGACACCGATTGACAGCGAAGTATCTATACTTTTCTGGGACAAGTTGAACCATTTTACCGTCTATTTATGCCTGGGCATTCTTGCAGATATAGCTTTTCTGACTGGAACGCGGCGAGAGTTAAAGCTTTGCGTGCTTCTTATATATTCAGTCTCTATTGAGATGGCTCAGCAATATATACCCACCCGTCATTTTTCCGGATTTGATATTTTAGCCAATGTCTTAGGGCTTTTTCTTGCCTATGCTATCTTGCAAACTTTACAAAAAACAACGTTCTATAAAATATTTAAAGGTCAATAATAAATCAAAGCACTATTGGCTGTCCGGATCTTCAAACAGATGGGCGGGATAAACAAGATCCGGGGACAATCTTGATGCCACCGCAAACGGGGCATCCAGGGTATTGGCATAAAGAATAAGGCCGATGATAAAAAAAGCAGCCACCACCAGGCATACAATTCCTATCCGCTTATGCTTTACTCAACGCTATCAATCGATAGACTACCATACCGGCAAGCCATGCGGCATCCTCAGGTGAAAGGTAGCTGCCGGCGGTCTCATCAAACAAAATATTGGCTTCAGGCGCAAACTCGTCGTCGCCCTCCCACAGAATCAATTGCAATGGCACCTTGGGCAGTACCCGGAATTCGTACCCCACATCCCCGTTGTCTATGATCTTGCCACCAGTCTTTTCAGCTGCCGGCGGCAGGGCGCCGGTATTGTTTCCGAATACTTTCTTCAGCGGATCAATTGCCCGCTTGACAAAAGAGCTGTAATAAAATGACGCACCCGGGATTTCGCGGTAGGCTATCCATTTTCCGGAAACCGGCGTCTTTTGCATGGCATTCATGTAGTGAAGAATAAGGACCTGTTCCTGAATGGGCACCTCAGCCTCTGCATCGTTTACATCAGTAAATGTAAAATCCGGAAACGACGTCATATAAGTCCGGGTTAAAAAAGGGATCTTGAAACGACCATCCCCATTAACTTCAAAATCAGCACATCTTGCAATCTCTGCCATTGAATACGCAGAGAGTTCTTGAACTGCAATTTTTTTAGCATTGAAATAATCATCTACCCTCGGCATTTTTATACCTCTTTCATAAAAAAAAGCCCCACTCTGCCAAAACAACAGGGTGAGGCTTTCCGTATATTGTCTAGCCGGTTTATAGTTCCAGCCATGAATCAGAATAAAGCTTCCGCCCCAGAATAACCTCCACCGTTTTTACGTAGTCGGCCATCTCCTTGGAAAGCTCACTGACCGGCGGATTTTCTTCGTCCATGGTTTTATAGATCATATCCACGATATCCTCACGCTTGCCTTTGGCGATATCGGTCAACTTTTCATCCCTCGGATCGGAAATAACTGAATACATGCCACAGCGCTGGAGCATAACCATATACGTCTGGTTTAAAATCGGCCGCAGATGCGCAGGCGGCCCGTTTGAAATATTGGATAAACCGCAGGTGCTCTTTGCTCCCGGTGCAATATCCTGAAGCATCTCATAAAACTTCATCATGGGCGCTACCTGCTCCTGTTGCACGTTCACCGGCGTTACAATGCCGTCCACCCAGATCTTTTCATTCGGCACGCCGGCTTCATTGGCGTAATAGAGCAGTTCAACACACAGGGCGGCCCGCTCGTTTTCATCGCGGGGAAGCCCCTCAGGCCCCCACATCAAAGCGATAAAATCCGCGTTATATTCTGCTGCAATCGGAACCATTTTTTCGTATCGTTCCACTCGGCACATGATCGAATTGATAAGCGGCGGCTGCGGGGTCTCCTTGTAAACCTTCAGCCCGGCTTCAATGGCATCAATATTGGATGTATCCAAGGCCAGCGGGACATCCGGCACTACCTCCTGCACGGCCTGAACTACCCATGGCATCAACTCAACCCCGTCCTTTTTGGCGGGACCGAGGTTGATATCGATATAGTCCATGCCCTTTTCCTTTTGAAACAGGGCCTCTTCCTGGATGGGCTTCGGGTCTCGGGCTTTCAAAGCCGCACCGATTGTCTTGCCCATGACATTTAGACTTTCTCCGATACAAAGCATAAACCAACCTCCATTTCTCGTTAGAATTTGACTATAACAGTTTGCGGGGGTTATGGCATGCCGTCATCATACCGCAAACCGTTATAATCACCCCGCAACAAAGAACTATCTGGCTTTAAGAAACGCCGGGATATGGGCGGCTTCCCGCGGTCCGACAGTCACCGTCCAACCGGGCAGTTCTTCTTCCATTTCCCCGACAATGGCAGCCGCATAACCGGGTAATATGACCTCGGTATGCTTGACTTTGTCTTTAATACCGCATTTGTTGACAAACATCCCGACATCATCACCGGCAAACTTTCCGGCCGCCCAAGCGGTTAACACGGAAAGCCCTTCCGTATCCTTCACCAGCAACCAACTGGAAACCTTACTGCTCTCAATTTCTCCGGAAACGACAAAATAGGTCAACGCAAAGTTGGTGGTTATCAAAACCGGAGAATTTTCATCCGGTTTGCCGATCTCATAGATACCCTCTTCCATGGTCATGGGTCGCTGCGGGTCCGTATAGATATTAAGGCGTGCCAACAGCAAGGGGAAGAGACTTTCCGTTGTAAAATCCGAAAGCACGGTCATAGCCCCATATTTAGCAACAAACATGGCTGCGAGCATCGTCTCTATATCCAGATTGGATGCCATTTCACAGGGGAAAGTAATGGTGGGGAACCCCAGAGACCGGTTCCCGCCTTTCAATGCCGCCCGGCGAATGGCCACCTGGTCCTCGAACGCCTGCTTAACGTCCCTGGAACCGGAATCAATCACCAGGCGTTTAAGGCCCATATCGACCAGTTTATCCGTCAACGGGATCAAATTTTCAACAGAATCCGCCTTAACAGCCAGTGGCAAATCGTTTTCTTTAGCCAGGTTACCGTAATCATCCACCGTCTTATCAGTAGCTGCATAAATCAACGGGGCCTTGAAGCCGCAGGCCTCAACCCCAGCTTTCATTACATCAACATTTTCCGACATCAAAATCACGTTGAACTCAGAAGTCTCGGCAATAGTTTTGGCCACTTTTGCAAAGGCCTCCTTGTCCCCCTTCACATCTTCCACAGCTATCATTTCCGGCCTCATGTTGTAACCGACCCGCTCAAACTGGAGAGCATTCCAGGTAGTGAGCTTTTTCTTCAAATCGTCTTCTGATATGTCGGAGCCGACTTTGGCTGAAATCACGGTCTGGTTGAAAAATGTTTTTTCATGTCGATATAGTACTGTTTCTCCCCCGATTGTTCGCTTCCTGACGCCTTTTCCGATCTGTACAGGAAGGATAGGAGGGGCTGAGGCTTCCGCCAGCTTCTCCCGAGCTTCATCCGAGACGTAGGGACACTGATCCAACTCCGCCTTACCGGAAGCCAACTGCATGGCAAATGCAAGGCAGGTAGGGAATCCGCATTCCTTGCAGTTGGTCTGTGGAAGAAGCTTGAATATCTGAATACCGGTTAGTGCCATTTTTATCTCCTTCTATCGTCAATGATAATCAATCTTCACATAAATTCAGTCTTAAAAAGCTTATTAAGAACAAAGTAATAGGCAGGATAACAGGCAAACCTCCTTACCCCGCCTATTCCACCTGGCGATCAACCAACAATGGATTCGAATTCCACTGCCGGATGGCCTTTTTCCTTGAGAAACGGCAGGACTTCTTCTTCCGTGGTCCCCACGGTTTCATCCGCAATTTTATCGTAAAAATCCGGCACACCCAACTCTTTCGCCCGTTCATCCAGACGCTCCTTGATTTCCTCTTTCAGCATCTTGGGCATCCAAACGATCCGCAGCAGTCCGCCTTCGTCCTTATCTGTCGGCCCGTCGCCCCGGATGAATTTCCGCTGGGTGATATTAAACTTGGAGTGGCCTACAAAGCCGGGCGTTGTGGCGCCACCGCCCATCACACCGGCCAACGTCGTAAACTTCATGCCGCAGGGGGTTTCTCCCGCATATTCCCTGTTAACCGTCATCACACCGTTGCATGTCGGCAACACAGAGGCAATACACTCGCAGCAGCCGCAGGTAGTCATCGGATCATGTACGATGGAATAGAAGTTGTAGTGATCCACCGTCCCCCGGGAGGCCTTGTAAACGAACTCATTGACACCCTTCCACTGACCCAGCCGGGAATCGAGACATTCACCCTTCTGGATCGGCTGGTTCGGGCCGGTGGGATTGATTTCATAGGAGGCCCTGCAGTCCATCCAGTTATAGGCACCGCAAAGGCCGGTCCGCTCCGGGCTGATGGTACAGACGTGGTTGGGCGCAAAAGATTGACAGAGGGTGCAGGAATAGTAGGTTTCCACGTCCTCATCCCGCATGTTTTCCACGCGCTCGTCCCGCTGCTTATATGACGCCCGGGCCTCTTTGGTCAGTTTGTCCACATCCGCCTTTTTGGTATAAAGCGTTACCTGGATTTTATCTAGAATCTTACCGAAATCCTGGTGCATCTTGGCATGAAGGACCACACCGATATCCTTCAGTGTAAACCCTTTTTCAATGGCTGACTTGCTCACCCGGACCCATGAGATATCGCGTTGACCGATATGCATGACACCCTGGATATAGTTGACCAAATGATGAATCTGGCGCTCAAGAATCGGCTCAAAATCCTGCTGGAATTCCCGGCCGGCGATCTGCACATAAATGCCCAAGGGCAGGGTATCGCCCTCCTTTATATCCGTCACATCCTTGCCGACTACTTCAACTTTGCCATCCTCGATATCCTTCATATCCGCCATTTTGACCAGCTCAGTACACTGGGTCTTGCCGCCGCCCATCTGGGAATGCAGATCTTTACCGCGGACCCGCTCTCCTTCATAGGCCGGCCCAAAGGAGCATGGAATGTCAATTTCAGCTACCTGGACCTTTAAGCCCCGAACCTCAATTGAACGCTGAACGATTTCATCCTCCGGGACATTGGCAACCACATGCTCATATGTACAGATACCCGTGGGAAGGATTTCCGGAATATCGGTATTAGCTATCGTTGGAAAGCCCCAGTTAACACATCCGGCTGCAGCAACACCCCATTCAGTGCCGATATCGCCAAGCGCATTAACAAATGCGAGAACCCGCTCTTTATTATACAAAAGGATGTTTTTATAATCACCGGGCTGCACGCCGCCAAATGACATCGCCACGCGATTGGCAAACCCAAGCGCAAATGCGGCAGATGTAATATCCGGCCCAAAAGGTACGATCCGGGTATTCCACCCAATCTGAACATCTTCTTCGATCAACTGATCAATCACAGAGGTTCCCTGGTGACTGGCAGCACAGAAAATATAAAGATCCCGTTTTTGATAATCCTCAATAATCCTTTTGGCTGTCGCCGAATCCGATGCGGCACCCACAATAGCGGCAAACCCGGACGTGGAGCCATCAACGAATTCCACGCCGCGTTTCCTTAGAATAATGTCATCCGCCGGTCCCAACCATTTTTTCCCATTTTCCAAATCCGGATCTTCATAGGAATAGTAAAATTCCGGATCTTGAACCATTCTTAACGCCTCAGCAATTTCACAGCACAAAACCGCCGCCATACCTGCATCCAAAAGAGGGCCAAGATAAGGCAAATGATGTTTCCCCTTGATATGCGGTGGGAGAAGTTTTCTGGCAAATTCCAACGGCTTGCGCAAATCCTCCAACTTTTCGACCTTCAAACCGGTCAGCGAATAAATAATCGGCAAATAGTAGCCGGTATTTGGGAACTCAACCTTCGTATCTGCATTATAGCTCTTCAGCATCTGTTCATATGCACCCTCTACTGAAGAGACAACCTTGTAGCCACCCTGGATAGCAGCAAAAGCAATTAGTTTAGACATATTTCCTCCTTCGTTGAGGATTTAAATCCTATTTGTAATCAGTATATTAACAATATTAAGCCAACTTACTCTGTTTCTCGGCCATATCCTTCAGCAGGGTTTCGCGAGCCTTGTCAATGCCGAGCTCTGCGCGTTTTTTGTCAATGTGGGCGATCATCTTCTGCGCATGTTTGATCGGATCAACTTCCAAATCCCACATGCCGCCATAGAGATTCTCAAATTCTTTAAACAGGTAGTCTTGGAAAACCGGCGCGCCAGAGACGGGAAGGGTGACACCGAAGACTGTGTATACACCAGAGACGACGAAGTAATGGCCAATACTGATCGCCTTCTCACTCATCCATTCCGGTGCGCTTCCGGCTACCGGCAGATCGCATATATCGCATCCAGCCGCATTAGCGACCTCTGCAGCAGCCAGCAGTATCCGGCTGTTGTCCACACAAGAACCTACATGCAGCACAGGCGGGATTCCAACAGTTTCGCAAATTTCAGTAAGACCCGGTCCACAGTAAACGCCGGCGGCTTCAGGCGACATCAGACCCTCCATGGCGCAGGCAATGCCGTTGCACCCGGTAGACAAAACAAGGACATCGTTTTTAATCAGTTCTTTAACTACCTGGACATGACCTTCATTATGCTTGGTCCGGGCGTTGTTGCAGCCAACTACGCCGGCAAGCCCCCGAATCCGTCCGTTTAAAACGTTGGCCAGCAATGTCTGATAGGAACCACGGAAAGTGCCGCCCAAATGATATGCGATGGATTCTACACCAAATCCAGCTACCTGTATGGCTGTCTCTTTGGGAATCATGACTTCGGCTTTACGATTTTCATAGTTGTCAATGGTCATCTTGACAATCTTTTTGGCATCTTCCATGGCATGATGTTCATCAAACTCGATATGGATGGTGTTCTCCTGTTCCATTTTGGCAATCGGCGCCGTGGTGATCAGATGGGTGTGGAAACAGTTGGCTACGCTGGCCACATTCTGCATGATGCATTGCACGTCAACAACCATGGCATCACAGGCACCCGTGATAATTGCCAGCTCCTGCTGCAGGAAGGTGCCTACCGGTGGAATCCCGTGCCGCTGGAGCAGCTCATTGCCCGTACAGCACATACCGCCAATCTGGATTCCCTTGGCCCCTTTGGATTTGGCGTAATCAATCATTTCCTGGGACTGGGCAGCAGCCATTATCATTTCAGAGAGAATCGGTTCATGGCCATGCAGAATCAGGTTAACGTGATCCTCCTTCATCACCCCAAGGTTGGCTTCCGCCTGCACTGGATAGGGGGCACCAAACAGGATGTCCTGGAGGTCCGTGGCAAGCATGGAGCCGCCCCAACCATCGGCGATAGCCGCCCGGGAACCCTGCTTGATCAGATTCCGATAATCCTGATCCACACCGATATGGGTTCTATGCATGATCTCAACGATTTCACGGTCGATATTCCGGGGCACAACGCCCAGTTTCTTCCATTTTTCGTAGAGAGGTTTAGGCGCCCGCTTGGCATAAATAAGCTCACCGTGGGGTTTGCCCCATTCGTTGATTGCGGTTTCAGCCGTTTCCAGTGCGATTTCATCAGTATCCCGGTCCTTTGTCTCGCCGTCCACTTCGACGGTAGTCGCCACGCCTAACGCTTCGGCCACGATTTTAAGCTTGACCGGATCCTTGATCTGGTAGTTATCATTCTCTTTCCTGGCCGTTGACAGAAATACTTCAGCAACCCCCCGGCCATGGTCGGAGTGGGCGGCAGCCCCGCCGGCAATCATCCGGATAAAATTCCGGGCTGCAATGGTATTGGCTGTAGCTCCGCAGACCCCTTTGCGCGTATCTTCGCCCTCAATACCGCCCTTAGGAAGCGTCAAACGGCATGGTCCCATTGAACAATTCTTGCAGCATATGCCCTGACGACCGATGTTGCAGGGTTTCAAATTTTCAGCCCGGTCAAAACAGGTATCAATCCCCAGTTCCTGGGCGCGGGCGATCATTTGCTGCGACGCCGGATCAATGCTTGCCTGCATTGGGTCGGCCAACTTTGCTTTTTTCTCTTTGCTTTCTTTTTCTTCTGCCATTAGAGGTTCCTCCTCTTGTTTTACAGGTTCAGCAAAAAGCCCGGCAAAAGTGCTTTCAGCGGCTCTTTGCTTTTATATTTTAATACCTTATATTTTTATGCGCGCCGATGCACCCGGTCGAGCATTTCAATAATTTTGTCAAGCTCGGATTTCTGCTCGGCGGCAGGTGTTTTGGGGATCTCTTCCTCATTGGCCATCTTAGCAGCGCGCTTTTTCTCCAGTTCTTCGCGCTCTTTGGCCCGTTGGTCCCTGACGGCCTGCTCTTCAGACTCCCGCTTGGCCCGTTCTTCGGCAGCCTTCTGCTTTTCAGCATCCGCAGCAGCCTTTTTCTTGGCGGCCTCCTCATCAGCCTTCTTTTTCTCTTCTTCTTCAGCCTTTTTCTTGGCCTCTTCCTCGGCTTTTTTCTTTGCCTCTTCCTCGGCCTTTGCCTTGGCTTCGGCTTCCTCCTTGGCCTTGGCCTCTTTTTCCGCCTTGGCTTCAGCTGACTCTTTCGCTGCAGGTTTGGCCTCCTCAGCCGGCTTTTCCTCTTTCTTGGCGGCCTCTTTCTTTGGTGCCGCCTTTTTCTCGGCAGCCGGTTTTTCCTCTTTCTTGGCGGCTTCCTTCTTGGGGGCCTCTTTTTCCTTTGCGGCCGACTTTTCTTCCTTCTTTGCCGCCGGCTTTGGGGCTGCCTTCTCTTCCTCGATGGTCAAATCCGGCTCCGGCGCCATGGCTTCTAAGTCAATATCAACATCCTGAAGCCGCTTATTGATACCGGCCACATCCTTTGCACTGCCGCCGTCAACTATCAAATCAATAAAAGCCTTAACGATACGAACCGATTCAGGATGCCTTAAAATCAAGACATCAGTCCCGGCGATCAAATAGTTCACCGCCCCCACAATTTCCATCATGATGTCCCGGCGTTCCGGATCGCCAAGTTCAGGTGCGGTCTCAACCGTATCCTTGGCCTCCTTGCACCGCCACACTTCGTTGCCTAAATTATTAATCATGGGAAGCTGTAATTTATCATCGCCCTGGGCTAAGGCTGCCAGAATAAGCCTTTCCATAACGGAATAGGAATATTCCATGCCGTAGCCCAAGCCCCCGGTTGTTGGATCGATAATAAGTCGCTCCAAGGGTAAACCTAGATTTTCAAGCAAAATATTAATCTGTTTGGCCAGATTGATATCAATCGGCGAAGATGCAATGACCATATGGCTGTAGCCCAGCGCACTGGCCCCGATACCTTTATGATTGGGTTCTTCAACCGGGCCAAAACAAAGGTTTTCCCCCTCGCACGATTCCGAAACCTTCTTTAAAACTACTTCGTCTTTCTGGTTATTTGCCGTACCCCATAAAACCAGAGGTACGTTGATGGCACCCAGCACGTTTTTTACCGTTTTGACCACTTCATCAGGACCGGCATCCTTATCATTCGGATCCGTGCTTTTTAATTGCAGGACAATGATCTCAGCCCCATACTCCTCCACACATTTTTTGGCCCAGGCAGCCGGATCTGATAGCACATCCTTGAACGGAGCCTTTGCCGCTTCCGGCCAGTCATCCGGCTCCATATCCCAAACTTCCATGGCGACTTTGGGCTTGTTGGGCATATCCCCTTCAAACAAATAAAACGGAGGACAGGTGCTGCCGCCGACGGTCACCGCCTTGTCGCCTTTACCGATCGTAATCGGCTTTATGCTGCCAGCATAACTTTCTTTTGTGATTTCAAAGCCCAATGTTAACCTCCTTTTAATCAACCGAATATTCGTTAAATTATATAACTGTTACCAAACCCCAAACATTCAAAAATCTGATCAAAACCCAACTTCCTTGCTATATTGGCTATTTGATTGCTTCAAAAAAATAGTTCGTATTACAAGAAAAAGATTTTATTTAATATAAAAAAAATCAGTTTGTCAATACTCAGGCAAACAAATTTTTAAATTTGATGGCTTCATAAAAAAAATCGGTCAATTATTATTCTTTTGCCTTTCTTCAAGCCGCTTTCTTAATTTCGGAAATAGTTCCAAATCCGTATGCGGCAGGAACATAGCAGCCATAAAGTTATCCATAAAGGAATTGGTTTCAGAAAGCTCAAAATTGGTCATCCGAGACAACGTATCCTTGACGTCGCTCCGAATCCGGTTGGTCAACCCGCTCATCCGGGCGCCCAACAAGGAGCCATTGCCGATAAAGGTTACTTTTTCCGGATCAATCTCCGGCAGGAGACCGATTGTCATAGTCTTCTCCAGGTCAATGTAGCTGCCAAAACCGCCGGACATGATAATGCGATCAATATCCCGGATGCTCAGGCCGATTTCATTTAAAAGGGTCATGCAGCCGCTATACATGGCGCCTTTGGCGCGGATGAGGTTGTCGATATCGATCTCGGTCAATACTACGTCTCGGTCAATGCTGGTCATATCCTTCCAGGCGAGCACGAATTCATGCCCGTCTTCGCATTCCCGTATCCGGGGGGTGTCCAAATTCGTGTTAAATTTGCCCCGGTTGTCTATAATCCCCGTTTCAAACAGGGTAGCTACTATAGTGATAAGCCCACTTCCGCAGATTCCCTTGGGCCGTTCATTACCGATCGTTAAATTCATTGGCTCAAGCGTTATCGGGTCAATGGAGAAATCTTCAATGGCCCCTTTGGCCGCGCGCATGCCCAGCTTGATACCGCCGCCTTCAAATGCCGGACCCGCAGAACCGGCCGCACAGACCAGCCAGTCCTTGTTGCCGATTACGATCTCGGCATTGGTTCCAATATCCATAAAAAGCGTCAGCTCTTCTTCATGGGCCATGCCGGATCCCATAACGCCTGCCACAATATCGCCGCCCACATAGCTCGAAACTTGTGGATAGACAAGCGCGGTAACGTGATCGGGCAGGTTCAGCCCGATATCCGCCGCCTTGAACGGCGGATACATAGTAGCCGCCGGGACAAACGGCGAACGTCGGATATAGCGCGGGTTGATCTTTAAGAATAACTGGGTCATGGTCGTGTTTCCGGCCAGTGTAATAGTGGAGACCTGATCCAGGTCAACCTTGGATCGCTTAGCGATCTTTTCAATAACCCCATTAATGGTCTCGGTCACCTTCTTATGCAGAACTTCCGGACCATTTTTCTCTGCATACACGATCCGGGTAATGATATCCTCGCCGTAGCTCATTTGGGCATTGAAATCCCCGTACTGGGCAAGCACCTTACCGGAAATCAAATCCACCATCTGACCGTAAATCGTTGTTGTGCCGATATCAATGGCTATGGCATAATTATGGTCCGTGGTGTCGCCTGGCTCAATATTGATGACGCGGTTTTTCCCCTCTGCGCGCACGGGCCGGGCAATGTTTACAGTCACATTGAAATCCGCCTCCCGAAGGATGTCCGGTATTTTACGTATAACCGAAAGATCAAATTCCAGCCGGTGTTCACCATGCGTGTTTCTCAGATTTTGCACGATACGTGATACATCCGCCACATTATCATCATTGCTGGGCGGCGGCAGTTCCAGGTATTTTTTCTCCACCGGCGGAATAAACAGCCCCTTTTCTTTCCAATCGTCCAGGTTGATTTCACGGATTTTTGCAGTTTTACGGGGTGTGGATAAACGGTTTAACACGCCGGCGTCAATCTCAGACTCAATCGGCACCCGCACCTTTAAATCACTTATCACCTTAGACTGGCAGGCCAGACGGTATCCCTTATCCACATCCTCCTGGCTGAGCTTTTCGGTAATGCCGCCTTCAACTTCACCCTCCTCTATCAATACACGGCATTTACCACAGACGCCTTCTCCTCCGCATGAAGCGTTAATATGAACGCCAGCCTCCATGGCTGCCCGAATCAGGGTCTCCCCCTCCTCAACCGTAATTTCTCTTTGATGCGGAAAAAATTCCACCTTGTGTTCAGTCATAAAAATTCACCCAAACCTTTCCTGGTATTCTTGTTTAAATGTTGTTTACCCTATTAAAATGCCAAAATTTTAATTGAACACCAGTAACCGCATTTGTCAAGTAATGCCTTGATCTTTTGACTGTATTCTCTTGAATGTACTGTTTGTCATGAGCCTATCATAATTATAAAATTATGAGTATATGTCAAAAAAAAATAAAATTCAATACATGATCAACATAGGCTGGCAGTTTTAATAAAATCGCTCAGTCAGTATAAAAAACCCATCTCCCTGAAGAATATACGGCGGTAAGGGGGCAAAAAAAAAATCGCTTCACCCAGAAAAACTGTGGGTAAATAATCCCGCGCCAAAAAACCAGGTATTCAGTATTTACGGGGATAACGCCTTCGATTCAAAAAGAACTATCGCCCCATTGCTGAAGAAATAGTTGTTTTCAGGCCATCCGCCGTTTTTCGACGGGTGGCCTGAAAGGTATGTCACCAGGTTATCAGATTATCAGGTTATCAGAGGATCGTTTACCTAGTGAGCGCCCGGCACCATCATGCCGGCATGGAAAATATAGGCGATAATAAGGGCAATCGGAGGGATAATAATAAACTGGCATACCGCATAGGAAAGCACCGGCCGGCCAAGGCCCTTTAGTTTGCTGAAATCCGTAATGACCCCGATGGCCACAAAAGTCAACATGAAGAATAGGTGCCGCATCGGTCCTTCCACGGATTCAGCCCCAATCTTGGCCATATCAGTAAGATGCGGGGCCAACGTGGCAATTCCCACATAGATAAACCAGGCGATTAAGTAGCCGATCACGAATTTTGGGAATCTGAACCAGATTTCCGATTTGGGCACTTTGAGCTGCCCGGGTTTCCTTTCCACCAAAGTCGTCCAAAGAATAGCCAGGATAAACGCCCACACCCCGATAAACATATCAATCCAGATCTTGGTCATAATAGATGCGGATAAAATCCAGCCTTTTTCCCAGGATTGACCCCGTTCCGTGGCTTTGGCAACCATCATTTCATCAAGAATAGCGCCGGTTGCTGCATCCGCCCCATCGGTCTTTACCGTCATGCCGGTAGCTGAACCGGCGACAATCGGCTCATCATACAGTGTCGCCGTATAAATAGGTGGTAAAGCAACAATAAAGAAAATCGTAAAGACAACGACCATAATTGAGATCATCACCGGGACGATGGTCCTTGACCGGATTGCCCCGCCGGTGGCTACGGAGGCGGAAACCCCGCAAATTGAAACGCCGGAGGACAAAACCGCCGCCCATTCCCGGGGAAGCTTGAAAATTTTTCGACTAACGGTATAGCTTAGGGGCCAGAATATCAAATAGGCGGCAATAGTGGCGGCGGCGCCTGTAAGGGCCAGTTCGACGGCAAACCCGGCAGCCTCCATGCACTTAACCCCGAGCTTTACTCCGAGATAGATAATCGCCACTTTTATAAACCATTCCGGCTTGGCCGCTTCTTGTAAAAACCCGGCGAACCGCTTGAAAAAATTCCCTATGATAAGGCCCACGCCCAGGGCAAGCAGATATGATGCCCCGCTGCCCATGGAAAGACTCCAGGATATACCGAATTTCTCATACTTTGTGCTCATGGCCGCCAGGTACGCATTATGCCCTAAATACCAAGTAACCCAAGTTATAACAAACAGGATCGTAAAGCCCCAAAAATACTTTTTGACATCCCACTTCATCGCTGCGGCACCAATAGTGGTCAATGCAGTAAAGACGGCGTAGGTAATAATAATGGCTATAATAGGATGCAACCCCTCGTAGGCTTCTGCGGAAACCACAACCCCTTTGGCAGGATCTATCCAAGTCTTGGGTTCTGCAATCCAGCCGACAAGGTCAATGCCCATACAGGAAAAAAGCCCCAGCATCACCATAAGCAGGCCCAGCCATACAGACCACCAGTCCTCGGTGGTCAGCATTCCGGAATTCCATTTTCGATTGAGATGTCTATCCTTTGCCATGACCGCCACCTCCTTATTATATCTTTATATCGTGAATATCATATAACGGTTGAAATAATGCGATTGGTAAGGACGGATCCATGCCGGCAGGGTTTTTGTATCAACACCCAGAAATACGGTAATGGTCTTTTCCTTTTCATATCGACCGGACTGCATTAAGGCGTTTCTGATATTTGCTTCCAGCTCATCCAGCGTTATACCGGATACAGACACCTCGTTTTCCCTCGCAATCCATTGGTTGCCGCTAACTGATAGGCACCATTCCGAATCCACTCTCATACCTTATCCCCCGTAGTAATCATACCTGTTTGAAGTCTCCCGTTTCTGATCCAACAACAACTATAACAACAGAACGGTTATATTAACATCTGGGTCAGGACGCCGCCAATGACAAGAACGATAAGACCGATAATAATACTCCACCAGATTAGCTTGGTCTCCCAACTCTCCCAGGGTTCCATCTCTCCGACCAGTTTATCGATATCCTTGTCGATTGACGCAGCCGATTCCGCCTTTGGATTATTTTTCGGCATTTTCTCTACCTCCTTTTATGTAATTAATGGATATCTTTATTTGAATTTTTATTGATAAGGGCTTTAGTATATTATCTTTCTATAACGAACTGAGTTGTAGCCATACTAAACCAAATCAATCGCTTAGATCAACAATTTGTTTCGTAAACCGGTTCCCCTTATTGATGCGGGGGCTTCTTTTCTATATAGTTTTCAAACACTGTATACACCGCAGCAGCGTCTTTGAAGATTCCTCCCCGGGACCGCCGCCCGGAATCGAAGCTAAAACTAACTTTTGCGATAAATTAAAGGCACTGAGGCGATTCATCCGGTTTTGTCATTTCGCGATAGCGAGAAATCTTTAACAAACAAGATTCCTCGTCACTTTTGTTCCTCGGAATGACATTAAGATAACATTTTGAAATAATATCATATATTTTCTAATTACTTGGAAGTACACCCCCTCCGGACCAAGGCCCGGGGGGCTATAAGTAACTTCTGCGGTTGTGTAAAATAGAGGAAGGCTTCACAAAATGGCCATTAATGGTAGATGCGATGTAGCGGCGGGCTTTAGCCCGCCATTCGCAGAAGCAGCCGATACAACAAAACGCGTCCGATGGAAGGCTAAAGCCTTCCACTACATTGTTTGTACAAATTTCGATAAATATAAAAATTGGCGGATGCGCTTTTCTTATCCGCTTTTCAGGGATAAGATATTGATTTTTTTAACCTAATACCTAATACCCAAGACCTAATACCCGAAGTTACTTAGAAAGGACTTAATCAGAGGGACTCATACCAACGGCGCAGC
>JAGYOX010000064.1 GCA_018399235.1 Desulfobacterales bacterium
ACTTTTCATTATGTTACAATGATTTCTGCTTTAGGCCGCCCAACGATGAAGTCGCCTGGCAGGTGTTCAGCGGCAGCGAAACACCGATCCGCGTGCGGGTCATTCGGGGGACACCATACCAATTTTATCGATGGGAGGAAAAATTAATATGGTGTCCCCGGATTTCCTAGTTTTTCTTTTGTGTAAACTACAGGGTATACGAGTTAACCCTTTTTGTTAATTGCTCCCCACTTCCCATCGCTAAACAATAATTTGTCGAGGTGATTCGGGTAAATCTGAAAATAGTCATCTCCTATAAGTTTGCCACATTCACCTTGCAGAGAACGTTCTGGATGTGGATTGTCTGGTGATTGTTTCTCTGTATATATGCATTCCTCTGCAATTAGATTTTGTGTAAGAAACATGCTGAATAAAATTAGTAATATTCCAGTTTTCATGATGCACGCTCCAATGTTCAGCATAAACAGCCGGGAAACAGCTGCAAAGCGAAAAGGAACTGCTGTTTCCCGGCCCTTGTTGATGGGGTTGTTATGGCTTTCTTTAGTCCAGCTTTCTAGCGATATATACACCGTAGCTGTAGAAAGTTTTATATTTCTCATACAGTTCAATTTCCCGCTCTTCCGTTTCTACTATTACGCGAGCTTCTTCGCTATTGCCGTTCCGGTTAAGGAAATCGTTAAAACTATTCTGCATTGGCCGATAATAATTATCCAGCCAACAATGCTCTGGTAAAACAAAACAACCGATCGGAGAATAGCCGTTCTTCTCCAGTACGCTTATCTTTGAAGAGGCAACATCGATTTCGGGATATTCGCCCTCCCAATATTTCTGAAGTTCCAACGGACGGGAAGCTGTAATCCAGGTAATCTCGGAAACGACGAGTAAACCGCCCACTTTTAGATAACGACTCCAGTTTTTCACGCCTTTTTCAAAGCCGATGTTATATATCGCCCCCTCAGACCAGATAACATCATATTCCTCATCTCGAAACGGCAGGTTGTCCATTGAACAGCAAAGGGTCGTTATTTTTTTAGAAAGCCCCATGTTTTCGGCTCTACCTTCAAGTACTTCAAGAAATTCCTGAAGGAAGTCAACTGCCGTAATCTGAGCTTCTAATAGACGAGCGAGCAACAGGGCGGAAGCCCCCGTACCGCAGCCGATATCAGCAATTTTTAATTGTGCAGCTCGGTCTATCATCGCCAAGCTGACAGATTTTTCCGACTCTGCATCCCCGCCTGGACCCTGTCGGTATGCGTTTTTATGGAGGTCTATCAAAAGTTGATAATCTTCCACTAATCTATCCTTATCTGCTTGTACCCGCAACGGTTGAGCTCTGGGGTCAGGAAACATCAACCCAAAGTCAATCTTTAGGGTTCAAAACTCTTGCATAGGTTTGGAGAGGGATGGTTTTTTCCGGTTTCCACAAGTGAATAGTTGGCGTTAACGTTTTGGTTTCTTTGGAAGCTGTGCCCCGTGCCATACTGCAACAATCCAAACAACGTCGTTTTTGCATTTATAAAAAAAACGGTATGGTGAGATAATTACCTCTCGGTATGGCAAATCTGGGAACTCTGGTATAATTCTACCGGATTCGGGAAAATCTTCTAGTCTCTTTAGAATTTTTTCAGTTTGATTTCGAAAATTTATAGCAGCCGATGGTTTATCTTTACGGATATTAGATAGCGCAGACAAAAATTGTACCCGCGCAGATGGTGTGAATCGAACTTTCACGAGGGATCCTTGACCAAAAGGGAGTCGGCTTCAGCAAGGACAGAATCCAGATCATATCCTTCGCCTTCTTCTATCTCTCTGTCCCCTTTAGCCAAAAGGCGCAGGATTTCTTTTTCATATTCAAGTTTTTCATAAGCATCGACACCAATAATTACCGCTGTTGCCCGTCCTCTTTGGGTGATAATTAACGGCTCGTCGTTTTTTCTTAATTGTTTTAAAAGCTTGGCCGCATTCTGTCTCAAATCACTCACCGGAATGATGTTTGACAATTTACCCATATCGTACCTCCTATTGTATTTTTAAACATACTATTAAAAATACTATAAAGCAAGCGTTTTATTTTTGATTGCTTTTGAAATTTAGTGCTTCTCATGAATCACCATGCTGCCTGTGGGGCAGCCCGTATGCGCGGCAATTACCGGGCATTTGACCTTGAAGATAAAGAAGATATGCTGATCCGCATCTGAAAGGGACTCAAAGTTGCCCTGGCCCTTTGCTATCACCAGGTCTGCGTCATAAAAAGCCTCCTTGAAAGGCTCGCTGCATTGGTCGAGCAGGGTGCCGGGGGCATCCGTGCCGTTATCCATCACATCCACCAGTTCCGTCATTCCAATAAATTCTGCGTCCGAGCGCGTGGCATCATTAATGACCGGCCCCCCGCGCACCACATAGGTGATATGGTCCTGCTGGAGGGTTTCAATGAAAAGCCTGTCAAAAACGATTTCACCGGCATTGTCGCCAAGAAAAAGGATATTTTCGGCTTTTGCCATGGCATGTTGGAACGCTCCGATATCTCCTTCCAGGTGCTGGGTCAACGACTGCTCAATCACCGAAAAGACTTCTGCCTCGTCAACTGACTCCGCCGCGCCCAAATCAATGATATTGCCGGCTATGGAAAGCCGAATGGCGGTTTCAAGCGGGTTACGGGATTGTCCGATGGTTTTTTTGAGATCTGGATAAAGCGACATCCCGAGCTGGTTATACTTTTTTTTGACCGAATTATAGGGGTCGGCGCTGCCCGTGGCCTCCCGGATGATTTGATGGATTCGCTGCCCCATGAAGGGTGGCGGCTGATCAAAACTCATTGCGGCGGTATCTATTAATACCTGCCTGAGCACATGTTCATGAACGGCCGGATCGGAAGTGGCCAATCGTGCGGCGCTTAATGCCTGTTTCAGGAAGCAGGGGATACAATCGTGATAAGTATGCATTTCAGCTCTTTTTCTCTCTTCGATAATCTATATAAAATTTAAGCGCTAGAACCGATTCCGGTAAGACATAAACCGGTCTTTTACTGTGGCCATGGCAGATGCATCCGTGTATAGCTTGAGATGCTGATGGCATTTTTCAAGCCGGGCATCCAGCGGGGGATGGGTGGAGAACCACGAGCCCTTGATGGTGGCTGAATCCTTGTTGGCTTCCAGCATTTCGAGTACCCGGATCATTCCCCGCGGGTCATAGCCGGTGCGGTAGGCGAATTCCATTCCGGCTTTGTCCGCCTCAAACTCCATTTTTTTGTCAAGGCCCTTATCAAAAAGCACGGTCTGGAGATCGCCGATCATGGACCGGTATTTTTGGCCTTCCTCGCCGTCCATGTTGATGGTGCCGAGCTTGCCGACGCCTTCAAAGAATTTGGCCCGGCGAATGGAGTGCAAGGCATGCTTATGGGAGACATGCCCGACCTCATGGGCCAATACGCAGGCCAGTTCCGCCTCGTCATCCATTGATTCAACCAGTTGGGAGCTCACGAAAACAATGCCGCCCGGACAGGCAAACGCGTTGTACAAGGGGCTCTGGACGATGACGAAGTAATACTCTATATCCGGCCGGATCGAGTTTTTGGTCACGGCCTGGCCAAGGGTATTCACATAGTCTTGAAGCTTTTTATCCTCAACCGGCAGCCCATACCTCTGGAATCCTTCGAGGGCAAGGCTTTCACCGATGGTGAATTCGGTTTCATAGTCGATCCCCTTTGCACTCTGGGCGAGGCTCCCAAGGCCTTCCACAGCCTGTTTGGCCTTCTGGATGTCCTCGTTTTTACCTTCCGGATCGAGCACTTTAAACAGGTCCATGGCGTAGGCAGGCACTGCAAGGGTTAAGGCCAGCGGGGCTGCCAGTTTAAGAAACTGCCGCCGGGTCTTATGGGTCCAATCCGTTTTTGATTGTTTAGCATTCATATGACACCTCTTTTTTTATTCAGTCTTGAAACATCTGGTCTTATGGGCCAGATCAGAGATAGATGGTTCTGTCTTTGCATGTTTGTCTAAAATCACAAATTCCAAACACCAAATCTCAAACAAATTTCAAATTCCAAATTCTGACAGTCTCGTAAAAAGTCGATTTTGGGATGGCAAAGTAAAAAGTTCAAGATCAAGGCGCGCAAATCCCGAGAAATGCAGCGTACTTAGCTGTACGTGAAATTTCGAGAGGTGCAGCGCAACACAGATATTGGACTTTTTACGAAGCCATCAAATTCTAATTTTCGAAACAAACCTTTTGATTATAAACCTTTTCAAATCTAAATGTCTTCCGCATGTTGTTCTAAGGCAGTTTAAAGCCCGCTTCTCCCAGAGTCCTTTGTCATTCCGGGCGGTAGCGAAAAATTTTTAACAAACAAGATTCCTCGTCGCTGGCGCTCCTCGAAATTACAGAAGGGGAAGGCTGGCGCCCCTCGGAATGACAAAGGAGAAATTGCTTTCGCTTCTCGACAGCGGGCATTTCTATCGCTGTTGTTTGGAATTTTGACCATTGTTATTTGGTGCTTGTTTGTAATTTGTTATTTGTAATTTGAGATTTTGTTATAGTTTTGGTCATTGTGATTTGTTTGTTTTTTGGGATTTGTTATTTGGAATTTCATTAAGTCGATGAACTTTCAAAAAAACAAATCCCCTCTGGGGTTAATCAAAGCCTGATCCCTTTGTGCCAGGATGCTTTATTCGGCATATTCGCCGATATGGCCGTTTTTTAAAAACGATTCGATTTCGTTTTCTGAAATCGATAGAGACAGCACATTATCCAGCGCTTCCCGGCTTTGTTTCGGCGTGCCGGTTTTTTCCGCATAGGCGCGGGCTTCGGGGGAGAGTCCCCGGATGCTGCGGGCGCTGTCCGCCGCATCTGTCTCAACCGAACTGCCGCCCAATCCGCCAAGCAGGCCGCCGATGCCGCCGCCTTCATCTTTTTCTTCGCTGCCGGAGACTTCCGGTTGGGTTTCAGAGACCTTTCCCCGGTAGACCCAGCCGGTTTTTCCGTTTTTTGTTTTTACCTGATACCATCTGGATTCGTAAGATAGAACCGAAAGCTCGGCCCCGCGGTCAAGCTCGGTAACCGTATTCGAAGAGATGGAGCGCTCTGCTTTTAAATCCGCGCTTTCCGAAGTCACCCACAGGGTTTGCCCGGCTGCGGCAATGGATACCATGGCCAAGCAAAGCACTGCGGCATAAAGCATCACTTGTATTTGTCTTTTCATATTTACTCCTTAAACCTTCCATTATTTAAAATCCCCCACCAGCGTAAACGCCCCCCAGTAGCCCGGATGCGGGTATCGGCCTTTCACGTGCCGGGCGGCCGCCCGGAGGCTGTCCGCCTTGTTTTCTTCAGTGTAGCGGCGATAAAATGTTTTAATCAGCATGGCTGTCGATACGTCGCTCACCCGCCAGAGACTTGAGATGATCGTATGGGTGCCCGCATAAAAGAATGAGCGGTTCAACCCGATAATTTCATCTCCGGCTTCGACTTTTCCGAGCCCGGTCTGGCATGCGCTTAAGCATACCATATCTGCGCGAATATCCAAGCCAAAAACTTCAGCTGCGCGCAGGTCGCCGTCGGTTGTCAATGCTGAAGGGCTTGTGCCTTCCTCGGCCCGGCTCAGCTTGATGGCGGACATTAGCGGATTGATGGGATCAAATTCCCCATGGGAGGCGATATGTATAATATCGAACCGTGAAATATTTTTTACTACCCAGGCCTCGGTCGCCTTATCCCCGGTCAGGGTCGTAATTTCCGGAAAGTTCCAGTGAATCGAGTTGACCTCCTGCTCCGAAAAGGGCAGTTCAAGCGCGGGGGTATCTAAATCCGGGTTGCCGATGGCAAGCACCTGGAGCTGTAACTTTGGCCGTTTGATCCGGCGGGGCAGGGTATAATCAAGTACACTGGCGCTGGGCAGATAGAAAAGCGAAAATTCGTCAATCAGAAAATCATCTCCGTTATACAGGCTGGCAAAGGAAAGGTAATGCAATGAGCCGTGGGGTATGATGCCCAGGGTGTGAATGCCGTCAAGCGCCTCTTTTCCCGGCGCGATCAAACGATCGTAGAGGTCTTTTGAATGTTTTTCGTAAGGCTCCAGATCCTGGATAATCCGCCGGTATTCAAGGACCTGTCGATTCAACCGGTTTTGATCCGCGGGAATGCGGATAAGGCGGATATTTGCCGCATCCCCGGAACGCTCCGGACTCCTTAGTATCCAGCAGAGGACCTCATTGTCCAATACGTAATAGGACAGAAGCGCGATATCGGCTTCCAAACGCCTGATAATTTTATCCGTCTTCACGGTAGGTATGGAAATCAGCGTGGAGAGCCGGGGGTGCTTGGCCTGGATATCCAGCATCAGGTTCTGCCGCTCATTTTTGAGATTTTTCAGCGCATCCTGATAAGTCTTGATTTCCGCCGGTGTTTCGGCGCCGGCCAGCAGCTGTTCGGTTGCCTCGATTTCGGCGGACAGGGCGATTTGTTTGTCATAAAACTCGGCTTCTACTTCGCTTGCAAAAGAGACCCGCTGCGTTCCCAGAAGGTCGATAAAATTTCGGGATCTGGAGCGTTCCGCAATTTCAAATGCAGCCTCAGGCTTTCCCATGTCCGCCAATAATTTGACCAGCTCTTCATAAGCATCAAGCCGGTTTTTCATAAAGCTTTCTTTGAGGTCCTTGATCTTTATGGCGGAACGCATGGACTCGATGATGTCAATGGCGTCGCGAAGGTATGCTTCAGCCGCCTGCCGGTCGTTGTCAGACGCCAGGCTCACCCGGCCCAAGCCGTAAAGCGAGCGCCAGTGGGTCTCCTTGATCCGCATTTTTTTTGAAAGGCTAAGCGCCTGGTCATAGGCATCTCGTGCCGCCTTATGGTTTTTCATGGCAAGAAGCGCGTTGCCCTTGCCAAGCTGGGCCTTTGCCGCATTGATCCGGTTGCCGATGGATTCCGAGAGCCGGAATGCATCCTCGAAAAGCGGCACCGCGGTCTCAGGCTGCTCCATCTCAAAATAGGTCAAACCTTTGTTTCGGTAGTCATAGGCCATGGCCCACTTGGATTGGAGCTTCGTATCAATGGCCAGGGCCTGGTCGAAAGTCTCCAGGGCCTTTTCATAGTTACCCATTTCCCGGTGAACCAGGCCGATATTATTTAAGGTGGAGGCGACCTCATCCGGCCGGATGTCAAGCTGCCGGGCCATTTTAAGGGCGGCTTCGAGCTCGGTCAACGCCTTGTCATAGTTGCCCAGGGACCACCAGATGAGCCCGGCGGTGTTTTTTGAAATCACTTGAAGCAAAGGGTAGTCCTTTTCGCCGGCCAGCTGGTGGCACTTCCGCTGGAGTTTAAAGGCGGTTTCGAATTCCCCCTGGAACCAGGCGTTGTTTGCCTGTTCAATGATAATTTTGGCTTTAAGCCGCTCCACATTTGCCGTATCTTCGGAAACCAGCGAAAGCGCCTCTTTGTAATAGGCTTGGGCTTTGGGGAAAACGCCCAGCAGCCGATAGCATCTCCCGATATTCAGTTTGGTTTCGGCGATTTTTTCAGGATCATCTATTTCCGTGTACAAGGCCATCGCCTTTTCATAGTGTCTGATGGCCTCGGGATACCGGTTCAGCCGTAAATCATAAATGCGGCCGATGTTGTTGTGCTGGGCGGCGAGCATCTGCCGGTCGTTGATTTCTTGGCTCAACTCCGCGGCTTTTTGAAACCGGCTTAAAGCCGCGTCATAACGGGTGGCATTTTCAAGAACCACGCCGAGGTTCTTCATGGCTCCGGCAAGCGCCTGATCCGCGTCCAGCATGGCAAACATGTCTACCGCGGTTTCAACAACGGGAACCGCCTGGTCATATTGGTTAAGCTTGGCATGGATAAGGCCCAGGGTCAGCATGGCCTCAGCATGGGCGCTGCTGTCGGGCTGCTCATTTTCAAGCATGTCTGCAAGCTTTTGGGCAAACGCCAGGGCTTTTTCCAGATTTCCCGCCTGATAGGCGGACTCCCTGCCGATCCGGTATAGCGCTGGCAGGTAGACGCTGAAATCCTTTATTTCAGTCGCAATGGAGATGGCATTGTCTATATTGATAAGGGCTTTCTCCGGGTTGCGGGCGTCAAAGGCCGCTCTTCCGACCTTAACATAGTTGATAAAATTTTCTCTGGCAAACTCAGTGGATTCTTCAGGGGACATGCCCGTGTGCCCCAAGTAAAGAAGCCGCGATGGATCGCCTGCCGTAGCGATTGCGTCAAATGTAGTCATTTCAATGTACCCGGTTAACAAATCCGCAATCCGGGATGTTTTTTCGTCAAGCGGATTTTCCATAATCAAGACCCCCGGGCACCCATATAGGGAAAACATGTGGACAAACCGGTCGATCTCCGTGGAAGGGGGAGGTGATACAACGGAGAGCGTTAAACTGGATGTCCGTGAAAGCAGCTCCGAGAGTCTAAGGCGGTTTCCCCCATCGGTGTAAACAGCCAGAAACGCATCCGCGGATGCCCCGGCATGGGTCGGGACCGAGGAAACCCGGGCCAGCCGGTGGGGTATGACCAGGGTATTGACTGCACCCAGGGTGTAGGATGCCGCAGCGCTTGACCAATTCGTCATCCCCTCCCATGCCATTACGTCAAAGGCATCCGGAAGATCGGCCGGTTCAAACGTATTTGATACGGTGAGCAGGTGATGCTTAAACGGCCTTCTGTTTGAAAAGCTGCGGTAAAAATGGGTGCCGCTTAAAACCCGGGGGCAGGGTGAATCAAAAGCCAATACGGATGGATTTTCATAGGCGATATAGGCGGTTTGATCCTTGCTTGATAAGGAAATCAGGCGCTTAACGGTCTCTATGTCTTTTGCGGTTTGCGCTGAAATGTCCTCCGGTGTGATAGTAAATGCTAAATACGCCCGTTTGGCTCCACCGGCCGGGAATATCCGGAACAATCGCTCGTCCGGATCCAGGGCGAACATGACATCCATAACCCCGGCCGCCCGGGGGCGGAAAAAGTCCATTAAATCAACTGAATCGGGGCCGGTGTGTTTTTTAATTTGCCGACACCCTGCGTGATAGGTATTGATCAGTTCATCATACCGGGAACGAAGACTGGAGCGTTTTTTCTTGTTCGGATGTTTTTGCCGATTTTCTGAGGCCAGATCGTTGGCCAGTTTTTCTGCATGAATGGATGCGCCCAGGATCGTCATGATTTGATACCGGGTGTCCCTGTCCGCAATACGCCGAACCGTATCTGGCAGGTTTTCGGATTCCGCTTCTAGCAGGCCGGTTTCCCGGTCAAGCCGTTCATTGATATATGGCTTTTTTTTCGGTTCAGCGGCTGCCATCTCCTTTTTATAGGATTGGATGCGTTCCAGGCGCGGATAGATATTTTCGTAAAACGTTTTTTCCTGGTTACCGCGCGGACGGAAGATCTCGGCGGTGCGGTTGAATCGCTCAAGTTCGGCAATATGTTCGGTCAGGTTAAAGGCGCTCTCCGCATTTTCCGTATCAAGCGTTTTAAGCACCATTGGCGCAAAGGAATTGATGATTTCCATATGCCTGCAGCCGGCCCGGGACAGGGTGAGGTCTTCAAGGACGGAAAGCGCCTCGTCATACCGGCCAAGCCCCGCAAGCGCCCGCCATTCCAGATCCGGCAGAATGCCGTTTCGGGCCGCCTCAAGGGCTTTTTCAAGATGTTCATCCGCTTTTTTATCCTCGCCCAGCCGGCGGGCAAGGGCCGTCATGTTAAGGTTCAGCCGGGAATCAGTTTCCAGGGCTTGACGCGCCGGACGTAAGTCTGTTCGCTCAAAAAGCCCGATGCCGGCGTTAAAATGACCGGCGGCATGGTTCAGAAACTGGACCCGGCTGACCGCGGTTTCGGCGTCCGATGCGGTCATCCGGTTTGCCGCCAGCGTATAGGCAACCCCTATGGTATTATAATATTCCGCAAGCCGCAGGGAATCTTTGGTGACCGTTGATTTTTCAAGGAGCTGGCTGGTTTGGCGGTCCAGTTTTTGAAACCGCTTCATGCGGTCATCCGGGAACGCAGCCGCAGGATCTTGGGGTTGAAAACCGGCCGCCATGGCGGCCGCCAGGTTCGTCATATTCATGGCCGCGCTAACCGGTGACTGCATTTTAAGGCAGAGGTCCGCCGAGTATGCAAACCGGGCCCATGCGGTTTCATAATCGCCCATTGCATGGGCAAGAAGGCCCGCCCGGTGGTATAGAAGCGCCACCCCGTATTGATCTTTTTCATCAACAGCCGCATTGATCTCATATTGTGCCAGCTGTTTGTCTATGTGGGCCCGGGCGGTTTCCAGATCACCCAGCTCCAGATGGATGCGCGAGATGAATGCGTCAGCCAGCCGCTTTTCCTGTATTTCAGAAAACCCGTGGGCAGCTTCCGTCGCCCCGGCTGTATCCAGTGTCGTTTGAAAGGAAATATCAATCAGGCCCTGCTTTTCTTTTTTCTCAGGCTTCGGCACCCCGTATGCGTCAATCAGGTTGTGTACTTTTCGGAACTCGTCGGCAGCGGTTTTAAGCAGGCTTCGTCTTTTGGCCCCGATGAGGGTGTGGGCGTAATGGTAGGTATTGTAGGCTATGGCCCGCTGGTTTCGGGCAAGGTTTCGGGTTCTTCCCTGTTTCTGGTTTAAGGTATAAACCTGCTTAAACGCCTCAATGGCATCTTCCCAATCCAGCAATTCCTGGCAGGCAAGCCCTAGCCGGTCGGTCATTTCCGTTTTAAGCTCGACCAGCCGGTCCGGAAACAAAAGCGATGTCCGGATGCTTTCGGTCATCAGGCCGAGCGTCTGGGATGGGCTTTCCATAAAGGCCCGGCACCTGCCGCCGGCACAGGCGGCATTCACATCCAGGGCAAGTGCGGCCATGGATTTGTTGAGTTTTTTTTGTTTGTCCAGCATCTGTTGTATGCCGGTCTTGTATGGGCCCCATGCTTCAGCCGGCGGCGCTTTTGCCGTTTTGGCGAGCGTCGCGACCTGTTTGCTTATTTCAGCCTGTTTTTCAGCGAGCTCACGGGCCCGTTTTTCCAGTTTCAGCAGTTTCAGGGCGGGTGCGAGGATACGATCCCGGATCAGCCGATGAAGCCTGTCAAACCCCTTTGCGGATGCCAAAGGCGCCATCCGTTGATCAATTTTTTCAAGCGCCCGGGTATAGGCGGTTTTAGCCTGTTTCAAGTCGTTTGCCTGGAAAGCGCATTCACCCAGGCGCTTGTAAAAAACGATCTCCGTGTCGGGGTCTGAAAAAGCGGCCTCCCGGTTTAAGCGTTTGGTATAAAACTCAAGTCCCTTGCCGTATTGGCCCAGCAGATAATAGGTGTTTCCAAGGTTGAGCTCCAGGTTGGCGGCATTTTCCGGATTGGTATCCGAATCGTTCAGGAAATAGGCCTTCTTGTAAGATTCAAGGGCATACTCAAGCTGCCGGGCCTGTCCGTAAACGGTTTCTAAAATTTCGTATATATAGCCCAGGGTCTGATGGAAATACTCGACATGGCCGTTTAGTTGAACTGCCTTTGCAATGTGCTTTTCAGCATCTTCTGTAGCATCTTCGGTTTCAAGGTAGGTGAGGGCAAGACCCGTGGTGTATAGCCAAAGCGGACGGTTAGGATTTTTTTCAAGTTTTTGCCGGTAGTCAGACAATGTTTTTTGAATATCGCCTGCAGCGGCCGCACACTTGATATACCCCCGGTGCGCTTCGATGATGGATGCGTCATAGTCGATTAATTCTTTAAAGGTGTTTCTGGCGGACGGGATCTCCCCCACGCGATAGAGAAACTCACCGGCTGATGCGGTTTTTCTGATATACCCGTTTCGGGCCAGCTGATAGATACGGTCGGTTTCCGGCCGCAGCTCGATTTCCGTTTCATACAGGTCTAAGGCCTGCCTGAAACGTTCTTCTTCGTACAGGATCTCTGCCAGGGAAAATCTGGCCGCAGCGGACTGGGTGTTCATTTCAGCATAAGTATCAATGACGGTTCGATAGGCGGATTTGGCGTTATCCAGTTCGTTGTCGGCATAATAGAGGTCGCCGATTCGATTGAAGGCGGCCATGGCAAGGATGGGGATGTCAGTGCGGTTCTCTTCAGCCATGCGGCGAAGGCTGTTGATTTTTATCTCACGGGCAGTATCAGGGAGATCAGACAAAGCAAGGTCGATCAGCCGGTCGACGGCGTCGTCCGCCCAGGGCCGTTGGCCTGGAAAGCGTTTTATCAGACGGCGATAGGCGGCCGAGGCGGTATGGGAAATTCCGGCCTGCTGATAGGTTTCAGCCTTTAAAAACGTGGCTCGGGCTAAGTGCTCGGGTGCTGTCTGATCATTATTAATTACTGGATCCAGCCATTGCATAATCGTAAGCATCTCGGCGGAGGCCTGATTTTCATCGATCATTAGGCGGGATTTGGCAAAGGCGGCTTCCGCCTGGACAGGGGTTTCTTTTCCGGCCGCATGCTGGTCAATGGTCTTGACGGCTTGTTCAAGGATTTTTAACCGGCGGGTTTTCGTGGCCGCTTCGGTCATTTTTTGCATGGCCTCGAGTTTTACCTGCCGGATTTTGGAAACCGGGGCCTCAGGGATAACGGACTGAAATCTGTCTGCGACATAGCCATAGGCCTGCCGGGCGGAGTTATTGAAGTTTAAGCGTTCAAGAATGCCGCCGACGGCGTAGCCTGCCTTGGCGGCAGGTGTTTCTTGATTGGAAAAAGCCTCCATCACCCGGTAATAGGCAAGCAGCGACAGGTAGGGATCATAAGGAATCCGGCTGGCGATCCTGCGGGCCAGCTCAAGCTGGGCCTTTGCCTTATCCATTGCCGGGATTCTTCCGGATTTCGGAATGACCCAGCAGTTGGCGATTTCTGCGCGGTCAGATAGATAAAACAGCTTATCTCCAGACACCTTGGGATGGACGGCGGAATGATTCAAGGGGGTTAACGGATATGCGGGCGCATCTGCGGTTCCAACCTGAATACGGCAGACCACGGAGTTATCGGAGGCCGTGATTTTACCGTCATGGTTGGTATCCGAAGCGATGCGGGAGAAGTAGATATGATCGCCCTCCGGTCCCCAGGCGGGAAACAGATCAATGGCCGGACCGCTTGTGATTTGGCGGATTTCTCCGGTTTTGCGGTGCCAGGTAAAAATATCCCCGGACGGATGCCGCCTGAAAGATACAAAGGCCAGTATTCGGCCGTCCGGCGATACGGCCGCGTACATGCCGTCACCGCCGGCGTCAATGGGTTCGGGCGGTTCATCCGGTCTTGACAGGTCAAGCGCGACCAGCTGATTCTGGCCGTTGCTTTTTGCCTGGTAAAAATAGAGCCGGTCACCGTCTGGGGAGAATACCGGACCATCGTCCGCCGTGGTGCGGTCCGTGAGCCGGATCGGCTCACTGTCCGGCTTTTTCAAATGGATCAGAAAAATATCGCCATTGGCATCAAGACGGGTGTCCACATAGGCGAGATGATTGCCGCGAGGAGACAGGCAAGGGGAGTGTTTGCCCGAATCGCCCGACACCAGCTGGCGGGGCAGCTTAAACACGGCTGGGTCGGCGGAGCCGATCCATAGCGTGGATGCGATCCGGCCGCCCGTGATGTAGATAATATCTTTGCCGTCTCCTGAGATGGACATATCGAGCACCGGCTCGGTTTCCGCAGTTATTTGAAGGGGCTGGATAATTTGCTCTTGAGCCTGGGCATGGGACGGTAACAGGACTGCCAGCAGCAGAAGCAGGCTGCTTAGCAGGCAACCGGTTTTGCGGAATATATTATAGTTCATCGGGATTCTTTCTTGGTTTTCCATGATCCGTCTTCAGTTTGGATTTTGACGCCGGCTTCGGCATTTTCAGCATGAATCCGGGCAAAAATCTGCTGTACCTGCGTCATATCGGATTCTTTTAAATTCTCGTTCATGTAAATCACCCGATCCATAAGAACTTTTCGGGCGGAATTAACCCGGGATACGACATGCTCAAACTCAGCTGCGGTGAACCGGTCGGCAAAACCCTTAAGATCATCCGGTACCTGGTCTTTTTTTATACCAAACGGCTCAATATAGCCCTTATTGTTTTCACCGACCCATCCGAGCTGTTTGAACGCATCCAGATCGTCGGCGTGAAAATCAAGGGTCTGCATGGCGGTTATGGCGTTTTTGTACTCCCTGCTGTGCTTTGGCGGCTCACTGATCTCACCGCTTTCATCCACACCCCGGACTGACGCGGCCAATAGCATTTGCGCATCCAGGGAATTGTAGGTGCCAAGTACTTGGTTTTCTAAAGCGGTGCGCTCGCTCACCATCTCCACATTGACCTGGGCAAGCGTGCAGCCGGTGAGCAGGGTCAGAAGTAGGATATAAATTTTGGGTTTCATAAGATGCTTCCTTGATTGGTGTGGTTTGCCCTTTCTATGTAATTTATAGGTATAAGGTTTAAGGTACAAGGTTTAGGGTAATTGAAAAAATAATAGCAGTACCTTAGCTCCTTGTATTTGCACGATCCATGTAGCGGAAGGCTTTAGCCTTCCATTGGATGTTTGCCTCTACCTTTATTTTATACCCTAAACCCGAAACCTTCCATATTTTTTCATAACCTCCGCCGTTAATTGTTGTTAAAAATTTTTTCAGCGGAAAGGTTGGCTGAAGTTGCCATATCAAGCGCGTTTATGATGGATTCCATCACCGAAAGGTTTGCCTCAAAGGTTTTAATACCTGGAAGCTGGGCAATGTTTAACCGTTTAATGGGTGGAATGGCGATTGTAATGGACCTAACCGCAACTTCGCCTTCCAGGGAGAGGAAACCGTCCTTAATTTCCAGGCGAATCCGTTTTGGCGATCCCATTCTTAACATGTGGCGCTGGGAAACAATCGCCTCATTGCTCTCATGGGGATCAAGGGCGTAAAGAAGCCGTTCCAGCGCGCGGCTGCCGATTTTTCGAAAATCAACGCGGATATCCGAATTTTCCAGCACATTCTGCATTTCTTTGGAAATCGGGATGTTTGCGTATAAAGAACCGCTGATTTCTGACTCCCCGCTCTCAATTCCAGCAGCGGCTTCCGGAAAAATATGGCCCGGATCGATGCCGGTAAAATTGATGCGGGTTTCAATGAAGTAGCCGGCCGGTTTATGGGTGATCACCAAATCGCCTAAAAATGTTCCGCCGAGCATATCCAGGTTTAAAAAATCGATCCCCGGCAGTCCCCGGGAAAGTCCGATGGAAATTCGGGAGGGACCGATGTCGATCGGCAGGCCGCCGGCGGTAATTTTTCCGGACTGCAATGAAAGCCCATGCCCGGGTGTGGAATGGACCGTCATTTGGTTAATTCGGCTGTTCAAGGGACTGGATGGCACCGGGCCAGTAGTTGACGGGGCCCCGTTTGACTCAAGCATCTGCTGCGACAGCCATGACACCATGGAGACGCCGGCGCCGGTTGAGACTGATTTTTCGATTTTTAAGGTTCGGGATAATTCAATGCCGCCGTTTATGCCGTTCAGGGTAAATATATCCCGCATGGATGCTGACAGATCATCAACATTCAATCGAACGTCAGCCGCCACTGTATCTTCTGGCAGTTTTTGAATCTCAATAAAATTCGAGACCGCGCCGTCTATATCAATGGCCGCCATGCCCGGGACAGAGAGTTTTTTCAAAGCCCTGCCTTCATTCAACCGGATATTTGCAGCGACCTGGCCGCTGATCCTATGGAAAATTTCATAAAGATCCTTATGGGCGATGGCCGATTCAAATCCATCCAAAGAAATCTTAACCGATTGATCTATATCGCCCGGCTGTATATGGAGTTGTTGGCTGCCATCAATCCTGTCCGCTCCGGTGTGGTTGAGATCAAGCGTGAGTTCACCGGAGACCGGTTTTTCCGGCCGGAGGGTAAAGATATTCGAAATTTGACTGATGTTGATTCTGCTTGTCAGGCTGCCGGATGCCGTTTTTCCCGAAAGCTTATAGGAAAAAAGTGGATCGCCTGAAATCCGGCCGATGGCAAGGCGGGATGGATCATCCGGTTGATAGGTAAAGGCGCCGTTTGACAAGTCCAGGTTGATTCGGCACTGGTCCAGAAAACCAAGGCTGTCGGTCAGCTCAAGGGCTTTCAAGCCGGCCGTTTCCTCTGAATTCGGTCTTCTGCCGGATACATGGATATTGAACTCTGCATTTCCCGTGCCCTTTATATTCAATCGATCCTGAAGGTTAAGGGCCTCCAGGATTTTGGATATATTGATATCCGCATCGGCGTTCGCATTAAAACTTTTTTTACCGGTTTGTTCGGCATCCGCATGGATGTTCAAGGCGATCATGCCGTCGGCATCAAGACGCGCGTCCAGGTCGTTGATATCCAGGTCCATGTCTTCAATATCGTTCAGCCTGAGATCTGAAATCGAAAGATTAAGGCCGGCTGGCGTTTTAAAGGGACCATAAGATGGATCCAAGAGTTTGATGCGGGGTATTTGGACGGAAAACCTGTTCAATGCGCCATTGGCTGTTCCATCACGAGCTACCGCCAGGTTGACGTCAAGTCTTTGACGGGTGCCGGAAAGCGAGAGCAGATGGTTAAATGCAAATGAAGCCATGCTCGCCGTATTAGAGAGGCTGAATTCTCCGGATACGCCCAGCGGCGAATGCTCCTCTATCTTAAAATGATCGGCAACGGCGTTTATCTTCTCAAGCGCGAACCCGTCCAAAGACAGGCCGGCGTCACCGGCTTTATATGCCATTTTTCCTAAGTGAACCGCGGCATTTAATTCTGCGGATTTTGGCATCAGATCAATCAGCGCTGTCTTTACGGACTGAATGTTTATGCGGGAGTTTTGAAGTTTTACACTCATGAACGGGTCAGTATCTGTCTGATAGGCAAGATGTGACGCATCAAGGATAAGATTCTGAATTTCGGCGGTTGCCTGTCCGGCGGGGATTTGCCCATTGAAATGGATTTCTTCGATGGATAGACCGGTTCGGTCGTCCGGCGATTGACCGATTAATATCCCCTGCGGTATGTAGTCCTTGGCAAACCCGGCGATTTCCTTAATATCAATATGAACCGGGGCAACCGTCAGGTCAATGGCCGGCGACGGCTCCTTCATATTCTTTATCCCCCCCTGAAGCGATAGCCGGCTGTTTTCCAGGAGCTTGAGTTCTGCCTGGTCCAGTGTCAGGTCGAATTCCTTTAAATTCATTCCTCCGGCTGCCCGCACAGATATGTCTCCTGGCCCAAGGCTGTTTCCATTGACTATTCTTCCGGCAGCCGAAAGTTTCTCACCTGAAAGGTTCGCATTAAAATCGATGATATCCCGGCCAGCTTGGGAGGCTTTGGCCTTCAGGTTAATCTTGCCGCTTATATCGGTGTCTTTGAAAATGCCGGGCAGTATGGGGGCGGCTACGCCGTCAAGCGTCTCAAGATCGATCGAAATTTCGCTCTCAACCCCCTTGTCTGTCATGTCGCCCTGGAGAAGAACGGATGTGCCCGGCAGATTGGCCGTAATCTCGGCAGAAACGCGATCGAACCGGATTTTCCGGGAGGGGCCAAACAAATTCTTCATACTCGCGTTTATGCTTGAATGAGGAACTTTTTGGCCGTTTACGATCATATCTGCGGCAATTTTTAAATGCAGCGGCTGCTCAACCACAGACGGGGCTATCAAATGGATATCCCCGTTTTCAATGATATAGCGCTGATCCGCCTGGCGATCATTGAACGAAGCGTAAATGCCGGCCAGATGGATATCGGTTTTAATATCCACCGGCAGTTCAAACTCTTTTTTCGGCGCTTCCGGTTCGGGTTCTTCTTCAGCTTCTTCTGGCCCTTCAGGGCCGGCAAAAGCCTCCGGAAGCATTAACCGGCCGGATTCATCCCGAACGAGATGGATCTCCGGGTTTTCCAGTAAAAATGTGAAATTCAGTCGTTTTTTGAGTAAATCCAGGAACCGAATTTCAAGGTGTGCCCGGGATATGTCTATCAGAGGCGGATCGGAAAAATCCGGATGCCCCGGGATATTGATGCCGGAGATGGTAAGCCCTTTCGTCCATGTCCAGTCAATCTCGCGGATATGAACCGGGTGGTTCAATGAATTTTCAATCTGGTCGGTTATAAGCCGCGTTACCCGGTCAGTGGATAGGATTGACGGCAGAAACGCCAGCATAAGGGAAACAATAATCAAGACTAGAACGAGAAGGCTGGTCAAAACGATCAGGGTCTTGGTTAAAATCCGACGCGATCTGATTGGATGTTTTGATGCCATTGACGTATCCACCGGCTCGAGCTGCGCTGTTATAATTGTTATTGTTTTTATTCTCTTCTT
>JAGYOX010000065.1 GCA_018399235.1 Desulfobacterales bacterium
CATAGCTAAGCTTTTGATTTTTTTAACCTTATACCCTATACCTTAAACCTTAAACCGTTAAGTTACTTAATTTGGAATTTAACCATGAACCTTAAACCTTTCCCCTTTCACCTTTCACCTTGTACCTCGTACCTTCCAATACGAAAACAGCGGGGCGATACCCCGCTGTTTTCTTGTGGAAAAAACGATTGTCTAAAATTAGTCAAAGGCCATATCTGTTTTCCATACCTCCCAGACTTTTCCGACCAAATCCGGCCCGGGTTTTAAGGTCGCTTTTCCGGGTTTCCAGCCGGAGGGCGTCGCTTCAGCGCCCTTTGTTTCCCTTACGTGCTGGAAGGCCTGAATCTGCCGAAGGGATTCGGAAACATTTCTACCCACCGGCGGGCTCAACACCTCGTAGCCCTGGACAATCCCGTCCGGGTCAATGATAAATCGTCCCCGGGTTTCGACGCCGCCCGCCTCGTCAAATATGCCGAACGCTTTGCCGACCTGTCCGCCGGCATCAGAGAGCATGGGAAAAGGGATGCCGCCATCCACCATTTTGGAGAGTTCATTGTCATCCCACATTTTGTGGACAAATACGCTATCTATACTCATAGAGAGGATTTCGACACCCAACTTCTGGAACTCCCCATATTTTTCGGCAACTGCCGAAATTTCAGTCGCTCAAACGAACGTAAAGTCCCCCGGATAAAAACACAACACAACCCACTTACCTAAATATTCGGACAACTTGACTGAAATGAACTTGCCCTTCTGATATGCCGGGGCCGCGAAATCCGGTGCCTTTTTACCAACTTGGATCATCGGCTTGACCTCCTTTACCGGTGCTGATTCGTTTGTTGTCGTCGATTCTTCCGCACTTTCACCGACCGGACCGCCTGTCGGCCGGGCGCATCCAACTTCCATTTCTTCGCCCATAAACATGCTCCTTTCTACAATTTTCAAACCTATCCTGAGTATTCATGACTTTTGATCGTATACTCATATTAATTCTTTTAATTGTTTTTGCAAAATGAATTCAATATTTCTATACAAAACCCCCTTTATCTTTTGGAGGGAAAATATCAAGGGCTGCGAAGAACCGACAGGAAGTATGGGGAGATGATGTATTTTTTAAAATATTTGCCCGTAGAGCTGCCGAGTGTTGCCATAAACCGCCTCAGCAACCGCTTCTTTGCTGAATCCCTTAATTTCCGCGATCATTTCAAGGGCTATCACCGCATTCGCAGGTTCATTCCGTTTTTCGGGGTCCGGGCCCAGAACCGGGCTGTCGGTTTCAAGCAAAAGGCATGACAACGGCAGCTGACGAACCAGCTTCTGCTTCTGTCGAGAGCGCTTGATAGAGGGCGGCACGGAAAAGAAAAACCCCGCCTCAACCGCTGGCTGGGCGGCTCCTGCCTTGCCGTCAAATGCATGAAGCTGAACCCTTTTTGCCCCTTTCTTCAATAAAAGATCCACGGCATGCCGGCCCGCTGAACGGGAATGAACATTAAGCGGCAGACCCAGTTCAAGGGAAAGCTCAACGAAGGCCTCTAAAATTCGGCGCTGGACATCCCTTTCCCCTTCATCCTGGACCGCCCAATAATCAAGACCCACTTCTCCGATAGCCACCAGTTGATCTTGTTTTCGACGAATAAAATTCCGCATGCCTTCGGCGGCATCAAAATCCAGGTAGGTCGGGTACAGGCCGGCAGCCGGCAACAGCTCCGGATGCTTGCCTGCAAACTTCAGATTCCGCCGGGCATCCTCGACGTTTTCACTGACCGTGATTATCCGTTTAATACCCGCCGAGCGGGCTCTTTCAATCACCTCTGACCGGTCAATATCGAAACTGTCATCACACAGATGCGTATGGGTGTCAATTAAAGGGTGCATCAGAACATCTAAAAATTCTTAATAGGTTTTGATTCTAACTGGCAGCTTATTGCCGTTTGTCTGGTCTTATAAATTGATACTAACATCTCTCCCGACATATGCAAACCTGACGACGCTTTAAAATGTAACGGCGTTCAGATGGGATTGATACCGGTTAGCAAATGAAATTTCGACAGAATATGATAAATGATTAGTTTTAGTATGGGAATACGAGGAGGTCAGATATGCGAGAGGCCATGCTCTATGAACACATCAAGGACGGTGAAGTCCATTGCTACCTGTGCAATCATCATTGCCGCATAAAACCATCCGAATTCGGCACTTGCGGCATGAGACAGAATCTTGACGGCCGCCTTTACAGCCATGCATATGGCGAAGTTATTGCTGCCAATGCGGATCCCATAGAAAAAAAACCCCTTTACCATTTTCTGCCCGGATCCCGCTCATTTTCCATTGCCACCATGGGGTGCAACTTTCAATGCGAATTCTGCCAGAACTGGCGGATATCCCAGGCCAACAAGCGCTCCGATGACAGGGCCCGCGGCATTGAACTCTCGCCGGAAAAAATCGTTGAAGAGGCGAAATCAAGAGGCTGCCAGAGCATCGCCTACACCTACACCGAGCCGACGGTTTTCTTCGAATACGCCTATGATACCGCCCGACTGGCAAAGGCGGAAGGCATTGCCAATCTCTTTGTCACCAACGGTTTTATGACAAAAGAGGCGATTGAAACCATTCAGCCGTACCTGGACGCCTGCAACGTTGATTTAAAAGCCTTTAACAAGGACTTCTACAAGAATGTCTGCCACGGCCGTCTCCAGCCCGTGCTTGATACCATCCGCACCCTGAAAGACCTGGGCATCTGGCTTGAGGTGACCACACTTATCGTGCCGGGAAGTAACGATTCAGAGGCGGAGATCAAAGGCATTGCCGATTTTCTTGCCGGCATTGATACGAATATTCCATGGCACATCAGCCGCTTTCATCCGGATTACAAATACAGTGATTTGGAACCCACACCGCTGTCGGTTATGAAAACCGCATATGAACTCGGAAAAGCCGCCGGCCTGAAATATATATATCTGGGCAATGTGCCAGGGGAGTCGGTAGACACCTATTGCCCCGGCTGCCGGCAACTTTTAATCAAAAGGGGGTTTCCCGAGGCGGAAGTGAATCTTTCTGAAGATGGGCGCTGCCCGAAATGCGGTGAGCCGGTGGCTGGCGTTTTTTAGACCTCATACGGAAGATCCGTCATCTGAAACTGCTCAATTCGTGGAATGATGATCCGGGTTTTAATTTGTGCCGTGATGGTTTGCGCCGGATGGGGGTCGATTCCCAATGCGACAACATTTTCGAAAAGCTTTTCAACCGCTGTCCGGCATTGCGGGCGGCTTTTTACGTATCTGCCCCGAAAAACGATCAGCGCGTCCTGAACCTGGGACGAAAATTCGAAAATCGACGGCGTCTTGCTGCTTCCGTGTGAATCTGTATGGGGAGGAATAAATTTTAGCCAGAAATCGGGCCGCCGGTCGAGGTGTTTAAGCATGGTTTCGCGAAACCGTGAGGCCGTGCTTGTTTTTCCCTGTTTCCGAAGCGCCTCCCGTTCCGCTGTCTCCCATTCCAGGAGCAGTTTAAGCTCAGGCATGGTCATCTCAGGCCCGAAATTGGCCTTGCCAGCGCCGAAGCGGCGCAGGGCGGCCGCATCATCCGGCGTTATATGATCGGAATAATGCTGGGTAAACAGTAATTTTAAATTCGCTGAACGGTATTTTTCGGCTATTTTATCAAGAATTTTCACCCGCCGCGGTTGGAAGCCGGCCTGAACCAGGTCAAATGCCTTGAACGTTTTTTCATAGCGCAGTTTCATATGGGTGCCGGTCTGGGCAACAACAAAATCGATCCTGGCATTTTTCAGCTCCTTCTCCCTTATGCCGTTTTTCATCAGCGATAGATAGTCATCAAAGGCCTCAGGAGCGGTAAGTCCGCCCTGCTGTTCTTCGGAGCCGACTTCGTAGGCGATCGGCGCGAGGCCGAGGCGTTCTCGCTTCTGTTCACAAAAACGGATCAGGTCAAGGGTGGTATCCGCGATTACGGATACCGGCAAACGCCCGTTTTCCAACTCATCGTCCCGTCCGCTGGTCCCGTCTGCATGCCAGCAGGTAAAGCCGGCATCTAGATCTTTTGTGATATTTTGTTTCACCCATGCCATCTCTTCGGCCCTGGACCACTGCTTGTGGGCTTCGATAATAAACGGCCCGCCGTGATCCCGGCCAAAGATGATGGGACCGTCATAGCCGGCTTCATCGGCCAGGCGGTTAACTTGTCCCACGAACTGACCGGCAGTGAGCCCGGTATATCCACCGTCTGAATTGACCTGGTTCATGGTCACCATGATCACGGGGATGGATTTCGCCTCCCTGCAACCCTCAAGACAGGCTTTCAGGGCGAGTTCGTCGGAAAAACAAAAGGCCAGAATAACCGGCCTTTTGTTTCCCGCGGCCCTAGCGCCCATGACATAATCCACAAGATCCGCCATGGTCATGCGGGGGTGGGCTTGATTGTCTTTCATACTGTTATCAATATTTATTAGTACCGGTAATGGTCCGGTTTAAAAGGCCCGTCTACGGGGACTCCGAGATATTCGGCCTGCTTCTCGTTCAGCCGGGTCATCTTTACGCTAAGTCTTGACAAATGCAGCCTGGCCACCTCTTCATCAAGCTCCTTGGGCAGCGTGTAGACCTGTTTATCCAGATCCTCGCTCGCCAGCTTAATCTGGGCCAGCGTCTGGTTGGTGAAGCTATTGCTCATGACAAAGCTGGGATGGCCGGTGGCACAACCCAGATTGACCAGCCGTCCTTCGGCCAGCACAATAATGGACCGGCCGGATTTCAGGTGCCACTGATCCACCTGCGGCTTGATATGGGTTTTCTCGCAATTGTTCTCCAGGTAGCTCATTTCGATTTCATGGTCAAAGTGGCCGATATTGCAAACAATGGCCTCGTTTTTCATCTGCTCCATGTGTTCGCCTGTGATCACGTCGCAGCAGCCGCTGGCAGTGACAAAAATATCCGCCTTTGGGGCCATCTCCTCCATGGTTGAGACCTCAAAACCTTCCATGGCCGCCTGCAGCGCACATATCGGATCGATCTCCGTGACAATCGTTCTTGCCCCAAACCCTCTCATGGACTGGGCGCAGCCCTTTCCGACGTCTCCATATCCACAGATAACAACGGTTTTACCTGCCACCATCGTATCCGTCCCCCGTTTGATCCCGTCAGCCAGCGAATCCCGGCAGCCATAGATATTATCAAACTTGGATTTGGTTACCGAATCGTTGACGTTCATAGCCGGAAACAGGAGCTTTCCCTTTCTGGCCAGCTGATAAAGCCGGTTAACACCGGTAGTTGTTTCCTCTGAAACGCCGCGGATTTTCTCCGCCACTTTATGCCAGTGCCGGGGATCGCGCTGATACGATGCCTTTAAACGATTGATGACGCACTGGTATTCGTATATATCGTATTCTTTCTCCAGTATGGACGGATCGTCCTCGGCCTTGACCCCTTCGTGGACGAAAAGGGTAGCATCACCGCCGTCATCAACGATCATATCGGGGCCGCTACCGTCCGGCCATGTCAGGGCCTGCTCCGTACACCACCAGTAATCCTCAAGTGCCTCGCCCTTCCAGGCAAAAACCTTTGCGGATCCGGCCTTGGCGATGGCCGCGGCCGCATGATCCTGGGTAGAAAAAATATTGCATGAAGCCCACCGGATATCCGCCCCAAGCTGATACAGCGTCTCAATAAGCATGGCGGTCTGGATGGTCATATGAAGGCTTCCCGTAATTTTCATGCCTTTAAGCGGCTGATCCTTGCCGTATTTTTCCCGGACCGCCATCAGCCCTGGCATTTCATTTTCTGAAAGCTCCATTTCCTTGAAACCGTCGCCGGCCAATGAAATGTCCGCTACCTTATACGGCAGTGAAAGATCAAGCTCCGGCACGATCGCCTTATCATTTTCTTTTGCTGGCATTAACATAGTCAATTTATCCTTTCCTTTGGTTTTGGCCGGTTCGTCTAACTAACTTCTAAGTAACTTCAAGGTTCAAGGTTTAAGGTTTAAGGTATAGGGTATAAGGTTAAAAAAATCGAAAGCTTAGTGCCTTAGTGCCTTAGTGCCTTAGTGCCTCAGTGCCTTTAACCTGTCGCAAAAGTTACTGCAAAGCTGGGTCCCGGGCCTCGGCCCGAGGGAGCACTTCTAAAGAACCGGCATTTTTATCTACTTATCTTTTGATTGCGTAATAAATATTGAGGGGCAAGCCCTTTTCAAGTTGGTATTTATCCACTTTTATCAGCTCAAATCCGTTTGGCTTAAGCCAGTCTTCCACCTCCTGCCGGGAAAAACCCAGCCACCGCGCGCCATATTTTTCATAAAGCACCGAATTATTATGCTTTCCGAAATCCGCGATGACAAAAAGTCCGCCCTGCTCTAAAATTCGGCTGACTTCAGCAACAGCCGCGGCCGGTTTGGCCATGTATTGGAGAACCAGAGAAATCACCGCAAAATCCGCTTCCCCGTCGCTTAATGGCAGATGCTCGATTTCACCGAGCCTTATTTCAAAGGTACCGCCGGCATTCTGAAACTGTTTGCGGGCCTCTTCCAGCATTCTGGGCGAGCTGTCGACCCCGATCACCTTTTCGGCGTGCCGTTTCATTGGCTTTAGCAGATCGCCCGTTCCACAGCCTAAGTCCACCCCGACCCGGTGGGTTCGGACGTTTTTGAAAATCGCCTGATTCAGATCAAAATCGCCCAGAATCTCGCCCTTGAAAAGATCCCAGCGGGGGGCGATATGATCAAAAAATCGCAGCGTACTAAGTTTTCGTTCTTCAATGATCCGTTCGGCCTGCATGATATCGTTTTCATAAACCGGATGATCCTCAAACAAGTATCTAACCGCATCAATAAAACGTCTTCCCGGCCCGCTCCGCACAATGTAATAAAATCCCCAAACGCCTTCTCTCAAGGGCTCTACCAGCCCGGCATCCGCCAGTATCTTCAAATGACGGGAAATCCGGGACTGCCCCATTTCTAGAACGGAAACCAGCTCGCCTACCTTCAGTTCGTGATGCAGCAAAATGTTTAGCAGACGGATACGGGTTTCATCCGAGAGCGCTTTAAAGTATTTAAGGCTGTCCATTTTTTTTGTTTTTATTTAAGCTATGTGAATTTAAATATCAATTTATCTTGATATATTGATATAATTATATAGATAATTTTAACATTGTCAAGAAAAAAATTGATGGGAGTTAATAATGGTTTACAGGATGGAATAGAGTTGGTTTATCTGGTATGGCAAAACATCCATCAAAGGCCGGCACCGTAATAACGCCTTGTTGACTGCCGAATGAATGCCAATATATCCCCGGATAGTCGCTCCGGCGCTTCAATCGCCGTCATATGGCCGACGCCTTCATATTGAATTAACTGCGCACTGGGAATACATTCAGCCATCAGTTGGCTGGATTTGATGAACATATCATCTTTTTCCCCATAAATAATCAGACTAGGGCAGCTTATATTTGCGAGTCCCTGCTTGCAGGGATCAGGATCCGTATAAAAGCTCCGGACAAAATTTGCGATCTCCTGACGGTCGTTCTGCCTGGCCATCTCAAAAGCCATCTTCATCATTTCGTCCGACTGATCGGATTCCACAATTCCTCGGAAAAACGGCCCCGGCTTGAATTTTAACCCCTCAAATATCTCCTGCCATGAATATTTTTCAAATGATCGGGCAAATGCTTCGTTCAGCTTGCTGATACTGTCGGCATCACCGGGAATCGGAGAGGTAAACGAACCGGTATCGGTCAGGATAAGGGAGGCAAAACGGCTGCAATCCTTCATGGCATGGCGAACCGCTGCAAACCCGCCGGTTGAGTGGGTGAGGAGGTGAAACTTTTCAAATCCCAGCTTATCACCAAGCGCAAGAATATCCGCCGCTACTGTTTCCTCATCGTAGCCAAGGGCCCCTCCATTGACCTTGGTATTTCCATGCCCCCGCATATCCATGGAAACCACAAGAAACTCATCTGCCAGTCGGTCAACCACCCCCGGCAGGCGCCAATACGCAGTATTTTCAATCAGGCCATGGATCGCAATGATCGGGAACCCCTCCCCCTGCTCAAGGAAATAAATTTTTGCATCCCCTCTGGTCAGATAAGGCATAGCCCCCCCTTGTAAAAAAAATGGCAAAATTTGAGGTGCTCTACCGCACCATGCAAGTGGTTCCCGTCATTGGCCGGGTTCAGCCGCCGCCGCGCTTGACGGTAAAGCCCGCTTTTTTTAGTTCTTCGACCACCACATCCCGGTGATCCCCCTGGATTTCAATTACGCCGTTCTTGATAGTACCGCCACTGCCGCATTTGGACTTCAGTCGCCTGCCCATCTGCTTGAGGCCATTGGCATCAAGGGGGAGCCCGGAAATCAGAGTCACTTCCTTACCCTTACGTCCCTTGGTTTCCCTGCTGACCCTGGCAATGCCATCAAATACGGATGCCCCCTTTTTCTTATGACAGATGCAGCTTTTAACCGGGTTCCCGCATTTCGGGCATATGCGGCCTTCCTCAGAAGTATAGACAAGCCGGGTGTTTGAATCAGAGTTTCGGTTCATGAATATACAAATAAACTTGTGCCTGCTTGATTTAATCTAATCAGATTTAAATATATTTCCACACAACAACACGATATTTAATTTTATTATATACTATTAGAAGTAACTTAACGGTATAAGGTATAAGGTATAAGGTTTGAGGTTCACGGTTCATGGTTAAATTCCAAATTACAATACTGATGGCTTCGTAAAAAGTCCAATATCTGTGTTGCGCTGCATCCCTCGAAATTTCACGTACAGCTAAGTACGCTGCATTTCTCGGGATTTGCGCGCCTTGATCTTGAACTTTTTTCTTTGCCATCCCAAAATCGACTTTTTACGAGATTGTCAGATTTGAAATTTCGATTCTCCCTGAGTGCGAAGCCTTGTACCTTTCCCCTTTCACCTTTCCCTTTCCCCTAAGTTACTTAGAAAATTTAAGGGGATGGGGTTTAAATGCGATTTTGGGAAAAAACCATGCCTATCGATTTTCCATATCTTTTGCAACAGCTTCATATTTTTCATGAATCATTAGCCGGTCGAACTCCCAAAAGGCATCGAGCATGGCCTGTTGTTCGGCTTCCGAGAAATATTGATGGGCGGCCGGGAAAAAAACCTTGTCTTCCTTTTCAATATGTTTGGGATAAAATTCAGCCAAAGTATGCAGTTTGGCAGCGATTTCGTCTAATGCGCCTGAATCGCCCTCCCGATACCGTTTGTTGGCATTCACGAGTTCAGCCGTTATTTTCCGGCCGAATTTATGTTCTTCGACCAACTCGTTCATTACCCGGCTGTCTTCCTCAGCCATCGTCTTTTCTGAGAGCTTCTTGAAATAGATGTCTTCTTCCTTGCCATGGTGGGTCCGGTCTGCATAGGTTTTAATAAAATCCACAAATGTATCAATCATTATCGGATCCGTCTGTTTTTTCACCTTAATCTGTGTTAATTCCCTATTGATCCGGCTAATCAGACGTTCAATCAAACGGTGCTCGATCATTAATGGGCCGCGTGCCTGCATGGTACCCCCTTATTTATTATAATTAACCGTTGAAAGTTTGGACAACGCATTCCTTAGGCGCTGCTGCGTTGTTATATTTCCGCTCCTTGGAACACCTTCATACGCCCGCTCGAGCCGAATCTTCGGTTTCATACGCCACCTCCTCGGATAATCCATAAGCGACTCTCAGGGTTTCGGAAAGACGCTTAACCGTCTGAAATCCTTTTTCAACGGTTTTTTCAAAATCCGGATTCACCAGACAGCAGGTTGCCGGTGAAATCAGGCTCTGCGAAAGCAAAAGCTCCCGGTCGATTCCCGCGGAATATAGCCTTGACCAGACATCTTCGAGCTGCTCGCGAAGGGTTTTTAGGGACTCTTTTTCATACGGCTCGATATTGGTCGGTACAATGCCCCAGACCAAGGTATTGCCTTTTTCCAGAAAACGCTTGATGGACTGACTGTAGCCGGCAAACACATCTCTATTCGTATAGATATCCATTGACAAAACATCGATATCCAGGTTCAACAAAAAATCCCAGTCCGGGTTTCCGCAGAGGTGAACCCCCCGGGGCCGGTGGATCATTGAAAAAAAAGTCGCCATGTCCTGTTTGGCCTGAACATCGCCGTAGCCGGACATGGCTGAAAACAAAAACTGCAGACCGGGCTCATCCACAAACATAAAGGCGTTTTCGTTTTTCTGCTTCAGGCGCTCAAGCTGAACGTTAACACGGCGGGCCATGAATTCGAGCATAAAGGGCCGAACCGTGTCATTGAACAATATGGGGCGGTCATATTCATCATTGATGTTAAACCCGAAGCTTATCGGGCCCTCAAGCTGACCCCGAATGGCCGGCCGGTCCGCAAGGTCCATCTCAAGAAACTTGTGGTATACAGAAGAATAATCCCGGCTTACATCAAACAGGGCCGGATCATCAAACCCGGCCATCACGGATTCCAGTTCATCCATGAACTTGTTTGTTGAAAATGAAAGCTTCCGGTTCTCCACATCCAGTACAATCCCGGGGAAATGTTCGGCTGCTTGAACATACATGTCCTCATAATAGGAAAGACGCGGCAGCTGCGGCCAGAACGGAATATCCATGGTTAGGGCCACCTCAAGGGCGCGGTCGGCATTGGTATGGGGCATGACAGCCATGGCTGTCGTCAAAAGATTTCCGGGAATCGACATTATTTGCTCCTTTTCTTATAAGCATAAGCCGCTGCCAGCAGCTCGTCAAAAAAATTGGGCCGACAAGTTCCTTGACTTAGATCAAATGTTTACTCGTGGGTTTCCTATGTATTTTCTGGATGTTTAGTGTTTAGTGCTTATTTTTTAAGCTATGATTCGTTTTTAAGCCTTTTCGGAAAATCATGAGGGTATAGAAATCAAAAAATAGAGGAACAATACATGACCAATAAACCTATCCACCGAATTTTGGGCGGATTGCTGGTGATCGGTTTATGTGCCGCAGGTTATGGGGAAACTGAAGCATCCCCCCCCATATCAGCGCCGCCTGCCCTTGCCCGGATCATTGCCGAAGGCGCGAGAAACAATCAATTTCTAAAGGCACTTGAAGCCGAAGTCGAGGCCGCAAAAGAACGGATTGTTTCCGCCGGCGCCCTGCCGGATCCGAAAATCGGGGTGGCGGCTTTAAATATGCCAACGGATTCTTTTCGGTTTGACGAGGAACCCATGACGCAGAAGCAGATCGCAGTAGAGCAAACCGTGCCCTGGCTCTCCAAGCTTGGGCTTAAATCCGAGGCAATGTCGAAAAACGCCCGGCTAAAGGCGGCCGAACTAACATCCGCCAAACTTTCGCTTGCCCGAGATATTGCGAATGATTATTACGAAATCGGATACGTGACGCAAAGCCAGAAAATCAACGCCAAGCTGAGAAAGATGGTTCGCCGTATCCGAAGGGATGCAGAAAGCCGCTACGCAGTTGGCAAGGGGCTGCAGCAGAATATTTTTCAAGCTGAGGTGGAGCTAAGCCGGCTTCAGGATGAAGCCATAATGCTTGAAAATCGACGCCAAACCCTGGTGGACCATATCAACGCCCTGCTCAATCGAAAAGCCTATCAACCCATTGAGCCGCCTGAAAACCTGCCAGCACCGGATTTCGCATTAAACATAAGCCAACTAAAGCAGACCGCCTTTTCCACCAATCCAGACCTGGAAAGGCTCAAAGCCGGGGCCGAAAGGGCACAGGCAGATTTAAAACTTTCCCAAAAAGCCTACTATCCGGATTTCAATTTTCGACTGGCTTATGGTCAGCGGGATGAGGATTTCTCTGATAGAGATCTGCCTGATTTTTTCTCTGCCGCTGTAATGATAGATATCCCCGTGTGGCACCGGACCAAGCAAGCAAAGGAGTTTGCCGCTGCCGGACACCAGCTGCGATCTGCCGAAAACCGTTACACAGATTTTAAACGGCGTCTGCCCTATGAGATCAAAACCCTGGCCGCTGAAATCGAAGATACCCTTCAGCGGTATCAACTCTACGTTAACGAGCTGCTCCTCCAGGCGGAGCAATGGGCCCGTTCATCACTTGATGCCTACGAGGTGGGTAAAGCACCGTTCGACACAATGATCGATGCCCGCATGCGGGTGCTTAGATATAAACGTGAGGCCAGCCGGTTGAAATTTACGATTTATCAAAAACGGGCGGACCTGGAGGTGCTGGTCGGAAAGCCATTGCCAATAAGGCACTAAGCTTTTGATTTTTTTAAACCTTATACCCTAAACCCTAAACCTCATACCTTATACCGTGAAGTTACTCATAAGGATATTGTATGGACATCAACCCATTTCGTAAGCAAGCCGGTCGAACATCGATTGCCACCATCTGCCTTACTGCGGTGATTACACTGCTGATTGCCGGGTCTGCCTCATGGTACGCGGGCTACCTCGGCCCGCGGGGGAATACGGGAGGCGGTGGCACGATTCAACCGGAAGATAAAACCTTGTATACATGCGGCATGCACCCTCAAATTGTCAAAGATAAACCCGGCAACTGCCCCATCTGCGGCATGAAGCTGGTGCCGAAACGGAAGGACAGGCCAAGTGAAAAGCCCCCGGATGAACGGGAAATCGCCTATTGGCGGGCGCCTATGAACCCAAACGAAATTTATGAAAAGCCGGGGAAAAGCGCCATGGGTATGGACCTGATACCGGTTTATGAGGATGAACTGGCGGGCGGCGTCAATATCTCTATCGACCCCGTAGTGGAGCTCAATATGGGCATCCGTACGGCCGAGGTCAAGCGGGGCACACTCACCCATACGATCCGGACATACGGGCAAATCACCTATGATGAAACCCGAATGACCCGTGTCAATTTAAAATTCAGCGGGTGGCTGGAAAAGCTGCATGTGGATTTTACGGGTGAAATCATTGAAAAAAATCAACCATTATTCGATATTTACTCGCCCGAGCTCATCACCGCCCAACAGGACCTGATCGAAGCCTTTCGCAATTACCAGGCACGGGACAGCGAAACCAATAAACAGGTGTTAGACTCAGTCCGCCGCCGCCTGGGCTATTATGATATTGCCGAAACGGAGATTTCTGAAATCGAAAAAAGCGGGGCCATCCGGCAGGCCCTGACCATCCGGTCGCCCTTTTCAGGCGTTGTCACCCAAAAAAACGCCTTCGAGGGCGCCTATGTTGAATCCGGCACCACGGTGTATGAAATTGCAGATCTCTCAAAGGTCTGGGTGGAAGCCTATATATACGAATATGAACTGGCAGCCGTCCAAAAAGGCCTGTCCGTGGAAATGACCCTGCCCTACCTGCCGGGAAAACAGTATTCCGGCACGGTATCCTACGTATACCCCTACCTGCAGCGCAAAACCCGGGATGTTGTCGTGCGCCTCGAATTCGACAACCCGGAGCTGGAATTAAAACCTGACATGTATGCGGATGTGAAAATCCGGACAAGCATGGGGGATACCGGCATCAAAGTTCCCTCCCGATCGGTCCTCCGCACCGGGGAGCGGAACCTGGTATTTATCCGGCGCGCGCCGGGGGAGTTCACCCCCCGAGAGGTAACGCTCGGCATGCCCCTGGACGGCGGTATGGTTCAGGTATTAAACGGCGTGGCCCCGGGGGAGACCGTGGTAACTTCCGGGCAGTTCCTGCTTGACTCGGAATCCAAGCTCAATGAATCCGTTCAGAAAATGACGCCGCCGGAGAGCGAAAAGAACTCAGAAGCCAAGGATGAAACTACTGAAGAAAATTTTTTCGATGAACTGGAAGGCACTGAAAAATGGTCGAAAAAATCATTGACTGGTCCATTAGCAACAAATTCATGGTCATCCTGGCGACGCTTTTTGTGATTGCCGGCGGGATTCTGGCCGTAAAGTCCATTCCCCTGGATGCGATTCCGGACCTCTCCGACGTCCAGGTCATCATTTACACGGACTACCCGGGCCAGGCCCCCCGCGTGGTGGAAGACCAGGTGACATACCCCCTGACCACCACCATGCTGAGCGTCCCCTATGCCAAAGCCGTGCGGGGCTATTCCTTTTTCGGCTTATCCTTTGTCTATATTATTTTCGAGGACGGTACCGATCTCTACTGGGCCAGATCCCGGGTTCTGGAGTATTTAAACGGGGCCGCCGCCCGGCTTCCCCAAGGGATCACCCCCCGCCTGGGGCCGGATGCCACGGGGGTGGGCTGGGTCTACGAATACGTGCTAAAGGACACAACCGGCGCGCATGACCTGTCCGAACTGCGCAGCATCCAGGACTGGTATTTCAAATACGAACTCATGGCCGTCCAGGGGGTAGCCGAAGTCGCCAGCCTCGGGGGGTTTGTCAAGCAGTACCAGGTGGAGGTGGACCCCAACAAACTGCTGGCCTATGATATGCCCATCCAACGCGTCAAGCGGGCCATCCAGAAATCCAACAAAGACGTCGGCGGCCGGGTTATCGAGATGGCCGAAACCGAGTTCATGGTGCGGGGCCTGGGCTATATCAAATCAATCGCCGATATTGAGAAAATAGCTGTGGGGGTTGACGCCAAAGGCACCCCCATTCTGCTGAAAAATATTGCCAGCGTAAATGAAGGGCCGGAATTGCGGCGGGGACTGCTGGATTGGAACGGCAAGGGCGAGACCGCGGGCGGCATCGTGGTGATGCGCTACGGGGAAAACGCACTGGAAACCATCCAACGGGTCAAGGAAAAGTTAAATGACCTTAAACAGGGCCTGCCGGAAGGAATTACCATTGAAACCGGATATGACCGCTCCGGCCTGATCGAGCGCGCCATCCACACGCTTCAGAAAAAACTGATCGAGGAAATGATGGTGGTGGCAATCATCTGCCTGATTTTTCTGCTGCATTTCCGATCCGCGTTTGTGGCCCTCTTCACCCTGCCGGTGGGGGTGCTGGCCTCGTTTCTGATTATGTATCCCCTGGGAATAAACGCCAATATTATGAGCCTCGGCGGCATCGCCATCGCCATCGGTGTCATGGTGGACGCCTCCGTGGTGATGGTGGAAAACGCCCACAAACACCTGGAGCGGGACCGGGGCAAAAAACCGCTCGCCGAGATCATATCCGATGCCGCCAAAGAGGTGGGGCCGGCGCTTTTTTACAGCCTGCTGATCATCACGGTATCCTTTCTGCCGGTGTTTTCCCTGACCGGCCAGTCCGGGCGGATGTTCATGCCGCTTGCCTTTACCAAGACCTTTGCCATGGCGGCCTCTTCAATTTTGGCCGTGACCATCATCCCCGTGCTGATGACCTTTTTTATCACGGAAAAGCCTCTGGCGCCGGTTCCTTCCCGCAAGCGGCGGGTCGGCATCTGGCTGGCGGCCGTGGCAGGACCGGTCGTGCTGGTAATTGCCGGGGGCATCGCAGGCCTTGACCTGCCAAGGTGGAGCCTGGCAGCAGCCATCGGCGTATCCGTCTTTGCGCTGCTCTGCCTGTTTCCCCAACGCATCCGGCCGGAGGGGAAAAACCCGATGAGCCGGTTTTTTGTCGCCATTTACAAGCCGATGATCCGGACAATCCTCAATTGGCGAAAAACCACGATACTGATCGCCGTCCTGATCATGGCCGGCACCTATTTCCCCGCAAGACAGCTGGGCAGTGAGTTCATGCCGCCGCTAAACGAGGGGGATCTGCTCTATATGCCCACCACCCTGCCGGGGATATCCATTACCAAGGCCAGGGAACTGCTGCAGCAGACCGACAAGATCATTGCCCGGTTTCCGGAGGTCAAAAGCGTTCACGGCAAAATCGGCCGGGCCGAGACAGCCACCGACCCGGCGCCGCTCACCATGATCGAGACTACCATTATGCTGCGGCCCAAGGTAGAATATGAAACGCGCCAGGTCGAGCGATTTTATTCAAGCTGGCCGGAATGGGCGCATCTCCCCTTTTCCTGGGTCTGGCCGGAAACCGTTGAAGGCGAGGTCTCCCATGAGTGGCGCAAAACACAAATCGACCGATTTTTCTCGGACTGGCCGGGATGGCTGAAAGCACCGCTGGCAAAAATCCTGCCCGAAGAGCGGCACCTGACCATCGAGGAACTCTCAGACGACCTGGATGCGGCCATCCAGTTTCCGGGACTGACCAACTCCTGGACCATGCCCATCAAAACCCGCATCGACATGCTCTCCACCGGCATCAAGACACCGGTGGGCATCAAGCTGATGGGGCCGGATCTTTCCGTGCTAAACGATATCGGCACCGAGATCGAGGCGGTGGTCCGAGACATCCCGGGCACGCTGTCGGTCTATTCAGAGCGCGTCACCGGCGGCAATTACCTGGATTTTGACATCCGGCGCCATGAAATCGCCCGCTACGGACTCACTGTCGACGATGTTCAGGAAGTTATCATGAGCGCGGTGGGCGGCATGAATGTCACCTACACGGTAGAGGGGCTGGAGCGCTACCCGGTCAATCTGCGCTACCAGCGGGAACTGCGCGACGATATCCAGCGCTTGAAGCGGGTGCTGGTGGCAACGCCCACAGGTGCCCACGTTCCGCTTGTCCAGCTGGCCGATTTGTCCATTGAAAAGGGGCCGGCCATGATCAAGAGCGAAAACGCCCGGAAAACCGCCTGGATCTATGTAGATCTAAAAGGCGTGGATATGGGCACCTACGTCAAAAATGCCAAAAACGTACTCAACAATCAGGTTGATCTGCCCACCGGCTATTCCTTGTCTTGGTCGGGGCAGTTCGAATACATGCGGGAAGCAAGACGCACTTTGAACATAGTTGTGCCGGTGACCATTTTGCTGATCTTTATTTTGCTTTATATTCATTTTCAAAACTTTATCGAGGCGGCCATCGTGATGGCCAGCCTCCCGTTTGCCCTGGTGGGGGGCATCTGGTTGCTCTACCTCCTCGGCTACAATATGTCCGTGGCCGTGGTGGTGGGATTTATCGCCCTAGCCGGCTTGGCAGCTGAAACCGGCGTGGTCATGCTGGTGTACCTCGACGAGGCGTATGCCCGCCGCCGGGACGCAGGTCAAATGAACACCTTTGAGGACCTGAACAGCGCCGTCATCGACGGGGCCGTGGAACGGGTTCGCCCCAAGCTGATGACCGTGGCCACCACCCTGATCGCCCTGCTGCCGATAATGATCGGAACAGAGACCGGTGTCCGGGTCATGAAACGGATTGCCGCACCCATGGTAGGCGGATTGATATCCTCGGCCATCCTCACATTAATCATTATTCCAGCAATTTATGATTTATATAGGCGATGGGAAATTCGGGGTCAATAAACATTGATTAGAATGAAATTAAGCGTCAGCCAATGAATAAAGTCATTGCAGCCCAATCAATTCTCTTCAAAGAACTGCCGGCGCATCACCTGGAAGCAGTGCTGGCCATCGCCGTGGAAAAACCGCTGGAAAAAGGGGCGCTGGTATTTGCAGAGGGTGACCCCGGGGAGGGTTTCTATATTGTTGTGGAAGGCCAGATCAAAATTTACAAGCTTTCCCTTGAGGGCAAAGAGCATATCTTTGATATCTTCGGGCCGGGGGAGCCGTTCGGCGAGGTACCGGTATTCTCAGGCGATGTATTTCCAGCTACCGCGGAAGCCGTCAAAAAGAGTCGTGTGCTGTTTTTCCCGAGAAAACGGTTTATCGACCTGATCAGCGCCGATCCCACACTTGCGTTAAACATGCTGGCAGTTCTTTCAAAACGGCTCAGGCATTTTACCACGCAAGTTGAGAACCTTTCATTAAAAGAGGTGCCGGGACGGCTGGCCGGCTATTTGATTCTGCTGTCAGAAGAGCAACAGAATCAATCCGAGGTGAGCCTTCATATATCCAAAGGGCACCTGGCCAGTTTCCTTGGCACCATTCCCGAAACCCTGTCCCGGATTCTGAAAAAAATGAGCGAAAAGGATCTGATCCGGGTCAACGGCAAAAAAATTCGGCTACTGGACTTTGAAGGGCTTAAAATCCTTGCGGAATCCGGACGAATCGGTGAAGATAATGGAATATGAGCGGACGCCTAGCAGGCTATGGGAAAACCTTCAATTTAGAAGTAACCTCCCTGGGCCGAGGCCCGGG
>JAGYOX010000066.1 GCA_018399235.1 Desulfobacterales bacterium
TTTCAAATCTCAAAAAACAAACAATACCCAAATTCCAATGACCAAAATTCAAAACAACGGGACATTCGACAAAAGAGGGGTTGTTTTAAAAATTGGGATTTGATTCTTGGAATTTGTTTGAAATTTGAATATTGTAATTTGGGATTTAACCATGAACCTTAAACCTTGTATCTTTCCCCTTTCCCCTTGTACCTTGAAGTTCCTTAGAAGCCCCTGTCATCTATAATCGACAGAGGCTTTCGGGCTTGTAGCAGATGAATTTATGAATTCAGGATCTTTTTCGCTGATTCATCGTTTGCTTCCGTAACCATGGGGATACCGGTAATATCGGAAGTCTCCTGGTTGCCTGAGAAAAGATCCGTACGGGCAATTTTGTCTACAGAAAATTTTCTGGCCCCAGCCATCAGCTGCTGTAGTCCGCAGGACAATTTGTCGGATAGTGTCCAGAAGGCAATGGCGCCATAGGGAATATTTTTCATCTCGTCTTTACCCACCTTGGCTTGAACATCATAGTAGGAGGCGAAAATTTCCTCCGGCGTATTTCCCAGGTCGCTTACGGTTTTCGGCAGTTTATCCCAATGGCCGCACACCTTTTCCTTACGATCCGGATTAATCGCACCTTCAATGTTTGATCCCACAAAGCCGGGAATCATAATCGCCCGGCCCATGCAGACCAGCTTGGTATACGGGGCGCCCAGTGCGAGTGCCTTAAAAATATGATCCTCAAGGGCGAATCCGCCCGCAAATGACAAATCAACAACCTCTTGTCCCCTCGCGGCCAGGATGCCTGCGTATTCATGGGCTTTTGAATGCAGGTGAATCGAGGGAACCCCCCAGCTTTGCATCATATTCCAGGGGCTCATACCGGTGCCGCCGCCTGAGCCGTCGATTGTCAGGAGATCGAGTTTGGCTTCGGTGGCGAATTTAATGGCCATGGCCAGTTCTTCCATCCCGTAGGAACCGGTTTTCAGCGATATACGTTTGAATCCCAGGCTGCGGAGATAATCAACGCTTTGCATGAATGATTCCCGCACGGCGGCCACCGTACCCATATCGGTTCCGCCCAACCGGCTGTGGCGGGCAAAGGACTGGATGGAGCCATGCTTAAAGGCATCCTGAACCGATTCCTTATAAGGATCCGGATCCACCAGGTATCCCCTGTCCTTTAGGAATTTGGCATAATCCAGGCTGGTGACCTGAATCTCACCGCCGATGTCTTTGGCGCCCTGACCCCATTTGAGCTCAATAATGCATTTGTTGCCGTATTTTTCGGCAATGTATTCGGCAACGCCGTTGCGGGTGTCCTCGACGTTCATTTGGATGATGATGGCGCCGTAGCCGTCATTATACCGGAGGTAACTGTTGATGCGTCGATCAAGCTCCGGCGCTTTTGTAATTTTGCCGCTGCTCATTTCGGACTCCCGGTCCACGCCCACGACGTTTTCCCCGACAACCACCGGAATACCCACCAGGGATGCGCCGATCGCAAATGAATCCCAGTATTTGGCGGCGACAAAGGTCGACCCCAAGGCGCCGGTCATCAGCGGGATTCGCGCCTTGGTTTTGATTTCCCTGCCGAACTCGGTCTCCAGGCTGACATTGGTAAACAGACAGTCATCCGGGTCATTGGAAAGCCCGCAGGACAATCCATGGGAGCCATAGGCATACCCCTGGATCCTGAGTGAGTTATAAGATACCCCGACATGCGTTGTATTGTTTGCACCGGCCGTGACGATGCCAAAGCTTCTCGGATAAAGAAGCTTCCGGCCGACAAGGCTGGACATGAAGGTTTCACACTTGCCCTGGCAATCCGCCCGACAAAGGGTACACAGCCCTGATTCCGCGGGATTGCCGCGGTTGGTAGTGCCAAGGACGTCGTTGTTTTTGGAAAATCGCATTCTCTTTCTCCTTTTATTTTAATTTTATATATATATTGTAATTTAAGTAGGTTGAAAAGAGTCCGGTAAAACACCGCCCAAAAATAAAAAAACGTCTGCTATCCCGCTGGATAGAGACGTCTTTGTCAAAATAATATCAGATTCATACGCCTTTGTATGAATTCCAATAACTTATATTTATTACTATAAAACGGTATTTACTGTCAATAGATTTTATTGAGTATCAATACATATCTTCGGAAAGCAGTATGGCCTCCGCAACCTGCCGTAAGGGCTTTCTGGAATCCATACTTTTTTTCTGAATACACCGGTAGGCGTCATCGGCAGATAAATTCATCCGCCGCATCATTATCTCCTTGCTCTTTTCAACTAGTTTGCGGGTTTCAAGCTCTTCCTGGATCACCTTTGTTTTAACCATGAGCTCAGAGTTGAAAATGGCCACGGCCGCCTGATTGGCCACGGCCGTTATCAGGTTAACCTCGTTTTCGTTAAAACTATGGTATTCCGATGTAAAACAGTTAAGCACGCCGATTACCTTTTCATCCCGTACCTGCAGGGGAACGCTGACGAGTGATTTTAAACCCAGCTTTTTGGCCATTTCTTTTTCTTTAAATCGGGGCTCTTTTAAAACATCCCGGGTCAATAGCGGCTGTTTTTGTTTGGCTACATATCCGACGACGCCTTCGTTTATGGTCAATACCCGGTCTTTCACATATTCAGGGTCTATGGTCTGCGTTGCTTTGAGCCTCAATTCTTTGGGCTCTTTGTCTTCATCCATCAGCCAGAGAGAGCAAATCTCGACACCTGTGACTTTGGCAGTGACCATGACAATAAGTTTCAGAATATCCTCAAGGTATAAGTCAGAATTGATCGCTCGGCTGATGTCCATCAGCGCTTTTAAATACTTATCTGTATTTTCAGACGATTTAAAATCCATTGCATTTAATTAAACTATTTTTTGAGATGCTTTTTTATGTAAGTGTAAATTTGGGCATTGGTGCAGACTTCGTAATATTTCCGGTCTGTGTACCGAAGAATTTGGAAATCGGTTAGCGATACTTCAGGAATGCTTGCTTCACGTATTATCAGGCGTTGATAACGTCCCGCCATAGTAGGGAACTTACCGGTATACAGGGTTATCGGAGCCGGTGACAACTCAGGGATACGGCAGTCTATCCGCTCTAGATGAATTTCCTCCGCCAGCTTTTTAAACCCGCTCCGGTGCAGTTCGATGCCTTTCACATTATAGCGGAGGATTCCCATGGGCGGCGGCATGGATTCAGGAATTCCATCGGTGGATGGTTTAAACTGATATACATTAAATGACGGATTTTTTTTCCGGAGCTTGCGCCGTAATGACGAGTGACATTCGGAGAGCCGGTCGGCGATATTAATCGCCGGTGAAATCATAATCTGGTTGTCGTTGTCGTAAAAAAATGTCGGTGCATTCTCTGCAAATCCGATACCAATACCGATATCCAACATCGGCAACCTGTTTATACGGTTTCTGGTATTATAACGGCTGACAATCAGCAAAATATTAATGGCCAGCCCACAGGCCCGGGAAACGGCGTACCATTCCCCTGGTGAGTCCTTATGCTCAAAAATTGAAAGAATCACCGCATCGCCTTCGATAAAAATTTTTTGGGCGCCGTATAGGGCCAAGACATTATTGATGGGCTCAAAAAAATTCAGGCTGAAACTGGTTGCCGGATTCTGGTGCTTTTCTTTCATTTGATCAATAATTTTCGAAGAGCCCCGGATGTCGGCTTTAATTACCGAATGGCTTTGTATCTGTCGGGTCTCAGCCCCTTGTTCATGGGAAAGGATAAATTCATAAAGGGTTTGGTTTTCCCTCGATAGGCGGATGCTTTTCTCCTCGCTCCTGATGTTGATGCTGTCGGCGGTATCTTTGAGCACCTGATAGTTCATTAAGTCCCTGTGATAGCGGGCAAAATCAGTTAAGAAACGGATCAGATGCTTCTGCTGATTCTTTTTTGACGTATGTTTAACTTTTTGAACCGTCTGATCCAATCTGTTTAGTGAAAAGCTCTGTGAGTAGTAGCGTTTAAACCGATTCAGTTTTTGAACGATCGTTTTACGGGTTTTTGGAATCACTATATATTGGAGGCATTCCTGCGGTGAAAGGGGGGGGCAGTATTCTTTAAATACAGGCTGCATCATATATGGGGCCACGATTCCATCAATCATGAGTTCGTTGGTAACTATATGGAAAAACTCCTTAAGTAAGTTTTTCTGCACTTTTATCCAGTGCTTAAGCTTAAGAATCTGCTGACCGGGTGCTGCTTGTTGCTTTTTGAGTTTTTTAAGGGTTTCTTTGGTTTTAAAAAAGTCGAACAACATTTCAATATTGGGAATATGCTTAATCATACCATCGAGTTCCGGACGATAGGCATCGGTCATATTGGTAATTTCGGGTTTTGGCTGGCGGTTTTTATCAGAAGAAGCGGACTTGCCGCCTGTTGCCGCCAAGTCCTCATTATAATGCTCGGCAAGGAAGTTTATTAAAAGGTTGAAAAGGGTGTTATAGTTAACCGGGTCTTCGATGCGATGGCCGATGAGCATGTAATTTTCTATGAGGAAAAAGCCATTTATCTTTCCTATGGACTGTAGAATCGGGTTTGAAAGAATTTCCTTGGGGATAACAGTTTTTTCACCGAAATTAGAGATTCGAAGTTTATTCAGTTCATGCTGTATTTCAATAAAATGCTGGAAAATATCCGATCCCACGTTTTGAATAATTTGGTCTTTGCGCTGGATGACCGTGGACACTTCTTCTCTCAACTCCACCGGCGGTTCCATGGGTTGCGCGAGTTCTTGTTTACGGATAATGGTTTTCAAGTGCTGAACGCCTTCGTCAAACTGGCGACCAATTGCCTCGGAAAGCAGTTTGACAACCGATATCTGCGCCAGCATGTCGATCTGAATTTCCCGGCTTGATTTGGCGCTGTTAACCCCATGCAGAAGGATTTCGTGGCATAGTCGTTTGAATTCAGATATTTCGTTGTGCCAGTGAAACCGGGTTTCTGTATGAAATATGGGGGAAACCTCCGCATAATGCAGGATTAGTTGGAATATTAGGCGGTTAGTCATTCGATGGAAGTCAGGGCTGATATGAACATCATGTCTGACGTTATCAATCCCCCGTTTGAGTCGATCAATCGAAATTCCAAAATGATACTGCTTCAGTGGAAACTGGTGGATTGTAGGGGTTGGTTTAGAGATGTTGGCCATTATTGCGCTTCCTGCTTGAATTCTGATATTTTCGGGGCGCCGTCTTGAGCGCTTGTCAGTTTCATAGTTTTTTTATTGGATATCATTCAAATTGGATTTATTGGTATGAATGGGTTTCGGAAGGAAAACTGCCGTCCTGAACTTCTTTGATATAGGTTTGAATTCCCGATATGGCTGATTCCCTTAGGTTGGCATACTGTTTGACGAACTTGGGCAGTCGCCCGGTCCGGATGCCTAAAAGATCATGCATGACCAGAACCTGTCCGTCACAGTCCGGGCCAGCGCCGATACCTATGGTGGGAATATTCAAGGATTCAGTTATCTTGGCGGAGATGGCCGCGGGAATTCCTTCCAGAACGACCGAAAAAGCGCCGGCAGTTTCAACCTCTTTGGCATCGGCCAAAAGCCGGTCTTCATCCCGCTGAACCCGGTAGCCGCCCATTTGATGCACCGATTGGGGCAGAAGTCCGATGTGGGCTTGAACCGGGATGCCAACCTCGGTCAGCGCATGAATAATATGGCTGACTGATGCCCCACCTTCCAGTTTGACGGCTGCCGCCCTGGTTTCCTTTAAAAAGCGGCCGGCATTAGCGATGGCGTTTTCGGTTGAAGTCTGGTAGGACATAAACGGCATATCGGCGACGACCAGGGCTTTCTCCGCCGCATTCGCCACGATTCTGGTATGGTATACCATTTCATCCATGGTTACACCAAGGGTAGTGGCCTCGCCCTGTACCACATTCCCTAAAGAGTCCCCCACCAGAATTATATGGATGCCGGCCTCATCGGCAATTTTTGCAAATGGATGGTCATAAGCGGTCAGTTCGGCGATTTTTTCGTTTTTCTGTTTCATCTCAAACAGGGTTTGGATTGTCAGCGCAGACGGCATAAAGACTCCTTTTTAAACAACGTTTTCGGATATTAAGCGGTCCTCCGGGATTTGGAATATATATTGACTCAATGTTTATATTTAAATATAAATGCCAAATTATACCTATTCAAAAGATTTGCCGAAACCCGTCTTTCACTTTAATATGCCGGAGAATTTAATAGTTTATTTAAATATTAATAAAAATTAAATGTTTTTTCAATCCGAAATAAAACTATCGGATAGATCAAAATCGATTTATGATTCAATTAATTCGAGGTTTTAAAGACATACTGCCGAATGAAATCGAGCTGTGGAAGCATATCGAGCAGACGGCCATGATGCTTTTTGAAAGTTTCGGCTTCAGGCAGATACGGATACCGGTTCTCGAAAAAGCGGAGCTTTTTCAACGTAGTATCGGTGAGCATACCGATATTGTTGAAAAGGAGATGTATACCTTTCCGACAAGCAAGGGTGAGCTTATCACCCTTAGGCCGGAAGCAACGGCATCTGTGGTGCGATCCTATATTCAACAACGGCTGTATGCGAAGGACCCGATACAGAAACTTTATACGATTGGTCCGATGTTTCGCAAGGAGCGGCCGCAAAAAGGGAGATATCGGCAATTTTATCAGATAAATGCAGAGGCCTTCGGGGTTAGCTCTCCTTATATGGATGCCCAGCTGATTTTCATGCTGACTGTTTTTTTCCAACGTTTATCCATTACCGGCCTTAAGGTCCATTTAAATTCTTTGGGATGCCCTGCTTGCCGGCCCGCGTTTAAAAGGGCGTTGTCAGAAATGCTGATGGAAAGAAGCGATGCGCTTTGCAGCGAATGTATCCGGCGAAGAGGCACCAACCCGTTGCGCGTGCTGGACTGTAAGGTGCCCGGTTGTCAGGAAGTGGTGAAAAATGCCCCGGCGATAACGGATTATCTGTGTGAGGATTGTGCCCGTCATTTTGATGAGGTAAAAGCTTCTCTGGGACGAATGGATATTCCCTACGAGGTATCCCCCCGCTTGGTCCGAGGACTGGATTATTATACCCGAACAGCCTTTGAAATTCAGACTGACGAGTTGGGGGCCCAGAATGCGGTGGCCGGCGGTGGTCGATATGATAATCTTGTGGAGGCTTTGGGTGGGCCGAGTCAGCCGGCCATTGGTTTTGCCATTGGCCTTGATCGACTGGTTGATCTGGCATTGACTAAGACGCGTGTGCCCGAACTGCCGCCGGATATTTTTATCGCCGCCATGGGCGAAGCCGCGCGGCAGAAGGCGTTTGAATGGTCATGCGAACTCGGCCGCGAAGGGGTTAAGACGGAGGTCGATTTTTCAAGCAGAAGCTTAAAGGCGCTGATGAAACGGGCCAACCGGTTGGGGGCGGGGCATGTGCTTATCGTCGGCGATCAGGAGCTGGACCAAGGCACCGCCATTTTACGGAATATGAGGACCAAGGCGCAGGCACAGATTGAGATCAGCGGGATCTTATCCGGGATCAAAGGGCAGTTGAGAGCGGCATCCGACAGGCAGCCATATGAAGATGGACAAACAAATACCCCCAAACCCAAAACCTAAAACCTAATACCTGAAAACAAAAAGGAGAAGTCGTGACAGATAAACTCGGCGATTTGCGACGGACCCATAACTGCAATGAACTGGGTTCTGAAGATATTGGCAGGGAAGTCGTTCTGATGGGATGGGTCCAAAGAAGAAGGGATCACGGCGGCGTTATATTTATTGACCTGCGTGATCGTGAGGGTATCAGCCAGATTGTCTTCAATCCGGAAAGAGAGCCCGCTGTTCATAAGAAGGCGCATGATATACGGAGTGAATATGTTTTGGGTATCCGGGGAACTGTGGAAGCCCGGCCGGAAGGGATGGCCAATCCGGATCTTAAAACCGGTGCCATTGAAGTGATGGTTCATGAGCTTAAAATTCTAAACAAGGCCCAGACCCCGCCATTTATGATTGAGGATAATATTGACGCTTCGGAAAGCATCCGTCTTCAGTATCGGCATATCGACCTGCGCCGTCCAAAACTTCAGCGAAATATTATAATTCGGCATCAGGCGGCTGTTGCCGCACGAAATTTTTTAAACGGGAAAGGCTTTCTGGATATAGAAACCCCGGTGCTGACTCGGAGCACACCCGAGGGGGCCCGGGATTTCCTTGTGCCGAGCCGCCTGCATCAAGGAAGCTTTTACGCCCTGCCCCAGTCGCCACAGTTGTTTAAGCAGCTGCTTATGATATCGGGCTTTGACCGGTATTATCAAATCGTTCGGTGTTTTCGGGACGAAGACCTGCGGGCGGATCGGCAGCCGGAATTCACCCAGATCGATATGGAGATGTCCTTTGTGGGCGAGGATGATGTTATGCAGGTTTCCGAGGCAATGGTAGCCGCCATTTTCGAGGCGGTGATAGGCAAACGCCCGGAGCTGCCCTTTCCCCGGATAACATACCAGGAGGCCCTGGACCGCTATGGACTGGATAAGCCCGATCTCCGGTTCGGATTGGAACTGACCGACATCTCGGATATTGTCGAGGCATCAGGCTTCAAGTTGTTTGCCGACACGGTCAAAAAGGGCGGAATGGTGAAGGCATTGAACGCCAAGGGGTGTGAGTCGTTTACCCGCAAGGAAATAGATGATTTAGCCGAGTTTGTCTCGATTTACCGAGCCAAGGGGCTGGCCTATGTTAAAGTAAAGGAAAATGAATGGCAGTCCCCCATTACGAAATTTTTTACAGAAGAGGAACGCCGGCAAATGGCCGAGCGGCTGAATATGGAGCCCGGCGATCTGGTTTTTTTCAGTGCGGATAGGGCCAAAATTGTCAACGAGTCCCTCGGTCATCTTCGCAACCATTTGGCAGGAAAACTCGGGATAATTGATGATCAGTCCTATCAGTTCGTATGGATTACCCATTTCCCGATGCTTGAATATGATGAAACGGAAAAGCGCTATCAGGCCATGCATCATCCCTTCACATCTCCGGTTGAATCCGATGACGCAAAGCTTGAGAGTGATCCGGCAGATGTTAGATCGCGCGCCTACGATCTGGTGCTAAACGGATCGGAGATCGGCGGCGGGAGCATCCGTATTCATCAGAAGGATTTGCAGATCAGGGTTCTGGAGGCTTTGGGGATGGATGAGGCTGAATACACCGAAAAGTTCGGATTCCTTCTTTCCGCGCTGGAGGCTGGTGCACCTCCTCACGGCGGGATTGCCTTCGGCTTTGACCGCCTGGTTACCCTGTTATCCAACGGCACCTCGATCCGTGACGTCATCGCGTTTCCCAAAACCCAGAAAGGCTCCTGTTTATTGACAAACGCGCCCTCCGATGCAAGCAAAGAACAGCTTGACGAATTGGGGTTAAAGGTTAATCTAGATTAGGTACTGAAATTTTTCTTGACAAAAACTTAATTAAAAATTTAAAAGACAATTCTGATTTGAAACCTATTCCCCAGTAGCTCAGCAGGCAGAGCAGGTGGCTGTTAACCACCGCGTCCGTGGTTCGAATCCGCGCTGGGGAGCCAACAACGAAGCCGATTAAGGCAGATACCATAAAGAAACCCTGGGAAACAAAGCGTTTTCCGGGGTTTTTTTGTTTGGTGTTGTCCGATAAAAACCGCTTGCATCCGGGAATAAGTTGGGGTATTTTAGGGGGTACATGGAAAATATACCCCATTTTAACAAAAATATACCCCCAATGCAAGGGTAAACACCTAAAAACATTAAATAAAATGTGAGGTGCTACATGGCTTTGACGGACACTGGAATAAAGAACTTGAGGCCGGCTGAGAAGCCTTACAAGCGTACAGACTCAAGCGGACTGTACCTCTACGTTACCCCCACCGGCGGCAAGCTATGGCGCCTTAAATTTCGTTTTAATGGTAAGGAAAAGACGCTTGCATTAGGGAAATACCCCCAAACTTCTCTGTCTGGTGCGCGTGACAAGGCTTTCCGCGCTAAGCAACAGCTGGACAATGGCGTCGACCCAGCCGTCGTTAAACAAGCCGAAAAGCGGAAAAAACAAAATTATTTCGGGGATATAGCACTTGAATGGTGGCGGAACCAGCGGGACAAGTGGACGCCAGGCCATGCCGATTATATATGGCGAAGGATTGAGGCAAACGCTTTGCCGTGGTTGAAAAACAGACCTATTGGACAGATAACAACAGGCGAACTATTGAAAGCATTGCGACGCATAGAGAGTAGAAACGCCTACGAAACGGCCAAGCGCGTTTGCCAGTACTTTTCAAATATCTTTTTATACGCTGTTAGCGCTGGGTATACCGAGAGCAATCCGGCGTCGGACCTTACCAAGGCATTGAAATTTGTACCCCGAAAAAACCTGCCAGCCGTCACGGAACCGAAAGCTATCACAGAGCTATTGCAGGCCATAGACGCCTTTGCAGGAACCTACGTCGTTAAATGCGCTTTACAGTTGGCACCGCTGGTATTTGTTAGAGCCGGTGAACTGCGCGCGGCAGGGTGGCAGGAAATAGACTTTGAAAATGCTTTATGGACAATACCTGAAACCCGTATGAAAATGAAAAGGCCGCATATAGTACCATTAAGCAGACAGGCGCTTGAAATATTGCAGGAATTACAACCATTGACAGGCGGCGGCCGTTATGTTTTCCCAAGTGTCAGGACGTCAGCGCGGCCAATGTCCGAGAACACCTTAAACGCGGCATTGCGGCGCCTGGGGTACGATAAGGACACAATGTGCGCGCACGGTTTCAGGACAATGGCGTCAACACGACTGCATGAGTTAGGCTGGAAGTCTGAAATAATTGAGTTTCAGCTTGCACACGCTGATAAAAATAAGGTGCGCGGGGTTTATAACAGAGCAGAATATTTAGACCAGCGTATAACAATGATGCAAGCGTGGTCCGACTATTTGGACAGCCTAAAGGCCGGCGCCGACGTTATCCCAATGAAACGCAATTCAAAAACTGAATAAGGTTTTTTTAAAAAATTAAATTAGGTGCTTAACCGATATAGTCCGATATGGTATATAGAAGTTAATTAATCGGCGTGCTGCGTGAGGAACTTTGACACATGCTGCGAAGGCATGGCGGCGCGAAGCCTAAAGTCAAAGTGAGTAACGCTTCAAAGAGACGTAACGGAAATTGCGTCGGCACATGTAGACAAACCTGCATGTCCCGGCGTTTTTTTATGTCCAGCCGGGGAAAGGACAAACCGTTATGTCTGAAACCGTAACAGAAACACCCACCATTAACCCCACGTCACTATTACGCCTAAAACAAGTCCTTGAATCAATACCAGTTTCCAAGACAACATGGTGGCAAGGCGTGAAAACCGGCCGTTTTCCGCAACCTATTAAATTAGGACCGCGGACGACTTGTTGGAAAGGCGCCGATATTATTGCACTTATTGAAGGACAGGGGGTGCAATAATGGGAAAAAAAGAAACCCCAGCAAGCCAAAGCCGGCCGGGGTCCCCAAATGATGCGGATGCACCTTCAATATGGCATATCCCGCCTGAAAAGTTAAGCGAGATCCGGCAAAAAATTGACGGCGCCACCGGCCAAATACGGATACAGTGTCCGAACCCTGGGTGCACCGGCAGCCAAAACGATACCTTTTCAATTGATGCCGCAACCGGCGCGTTTCAGTGCTTCAGGTGCGGCGTAACTGGTAACGTTTACAGCACCGGCGAAAAAACCGGCACCGGCAAGCAGTCCACGGCTGAATACCTATGGAACCAAGCTAACCCAGCAGCAGAACACCCATATTTAACCCAAAAAGGCGTCAAGTCCTATGGGTTGAAGGTTGATAAGCACGGGAATTTAGTTGTCCCGCTGTCCATAAGTGGCAAGCTTTCAACGCTTCAGTTTGTTAAGCCGTCAGGCGACAAAATTTTATTAAGCAAGGCCAAAGGCGGCAAGAAAAAGGGTGCCTACTTCCAAGTAGGAACCGGCGCCGGCAATATCCTTTATATAAATGAGGGGTATGCGACGGCGGCAAGCGTCTATGAAGCCACAAACGGCGCCTGTTTTATGGTAGTAGACGCCGGAAACCTGAAACCAGCAGCCGAAAATTTACGACGGATATATCCCGCCTTTGAGTTTGTTTTTTGTGCTGACAATGACCGGGATAAGTCAGGAACAGACGCTAATTATAATGTTGGATACCTGAAAGCGGTTGAGGCGGCGCGGCAGGTTGGCGGCAAAGTCTGTATGCCTGAGCAGGCCGGCTTTGACTTTAACGACCTGCATGTGCAACACGGCATTGAGGCTGTCATGGACACCATAGGCAATGCAGCGGCACCGCCACCGGCCACCGGCCAAGTCACACCCTTAAACCTGCATGAAATTTTAACGGCTGATATTCCAGAACGTGACTACCTGCTAAGACCATTCCTGCCAACGCAAGGTTTAGTTCTGGTTTATGCACCGCGGGGTATTGGGAAAACTTATTTTCTATTGTCATGCGGATTAACAATAGCAGCAGGCGCCAGTATTTTTAATTGGCAAGCACCGGCACCGGCCAGGGTGTTATACGCCGACGGTGAAATGCCGGGAAAGCTAATGCAGGAACGTATCACGGCGCAATTGGCCGGCATGGACGCTACAATAAATCCCGACTATTTCAGAATAATTACCCCGGACCTAAGCGGAACCCTGCCAAACCTTGCAGCAAAAGAAGGACAGCGCGTCATTAACGATATGGCAGATAGTTACGACGTGGTTATTTTAGATAATTTATCAACACTAATTGACACCGGCAAGGAAAGCGGTAGCGACGAGTGGCAAGCCGTCCAGGGTTGGCTATTGGAACTCAGGCGCCGGGGTAAGTCGGTTGTTTTGGTTCACCATGCCGGCAAGTCAGGTATGCAGCGCGGCACTTCCAGGCGTGAGGACGTGCTTGACACCGTTATAGGCTTAAAAAGGCCGAAAAACTATAACCCAGAGGACGGCGCTTGTTTTGAGGTTCATTTTGAAAAAGCACGCGGCGTCTATGGGTTAGAGGTGCAACCGTTTGAGGCAAAGTTAATTGGCGGCGACGGCGCCTTAGAGTGGACGTGGCGGCCGCTGGATGACGCCGAATATCAATTGATAAAGCAATTTTTAGACGACGGCTACACTTTACGGCAAATTGCAGACGAAACCGGGTTAAGCAAGTCAGCTGTCCATCGTTTAATTAAAAAGTTTCAAGGGTAAATTATGGGACAAATGGGACAAAATAATATATATAATAATAATAATGACTTACTTAATAATAAAGCGGGACAAAGCCTGGGACAAAATGCGGGACAGCGGGACAGCTTAAAACAGCAAGCGCTTTCCAAATTGAGCTTGTCCCACCGTTTGTCCCACGGTCTGTCCCACCCTGGGACAACGGAAAAGCGCGTCAATAAAGACGATACGTCTTTTTGTCCCGCTGTCCCACCTGTCCCACCGGCTAAAAATTTAAATGGGACAGAAAAACGGCTTTATGAAATTGTACAAATTTTTAATGCCAATAACCGGACACTTGCCGAGTATAAGCACCTTGCCATTGAGGGGGACAAAATATGCCGGCAATTATCGCCTGAAACCGTCGAGGCGATATTTTCGGAAGTGGCCGGACCAGCAACAAAAAAAACAAACTAAAAAGAAAAGGGGAATAATTATGCAGCGCAATGAAGAGGAAGAAAGAATTTTAGACACCGTATCGGCTTTAAAGCACGCAGTCCATGAACTTGAAAAGGAAACAGACTGCACCCGGATCGCATTTGAAAGTAAATTAGCTTATGCGTCAGACTTATTAAAAGACTTAAAAGCTATTTTCGGTAATTATCAAAAGGAAATTCATAAAGAGATTATCGCGGCCGGCATGACGTCACTATTACGCCAGGGGTATAATTTCGAAAAGGTTATGATCGGCCAATATACTTTTGGCGTAAATGATATGGGTGAAGTAGAGGACAGAAACGTTCCTGGAATACCTTTTTAAGGGGGTATCGTATGCCAAAAAAACATAAACGCAAATATGGCGCCTGTTCGCTTGACGACGTGGCACAGGCTTTAAACGTATCGCGTGTCCGTGCCTTGCAGCTCGAACGCGAAGCAATGGAAAAATTTAAAAAAAATTGGCATGAAATGTTCGGGGAAGCATGTCCATATTTTCAGGACAGTGACAAAAATTTTTCCCTTAACCTGAGGGAAATTTTATAGTAATATAAATATAAATATAAAATTATAGATTATCGGCATCAAAACAATTGAGCCGGTCCCTGCCTATGCGGGAACCGGCTTTTTATGTGAAAGGCTTTAAAAATGTCAAATAAAATTAAAACATTAGCGACGGACACGCGGACCCACCGAGCAATAAAGGTTATGGCGGCCGAACGGGATGTCCCAATAGGCAAATTGATTGCTGATATAGTCCGTCAATACGCAGAGGCGGAACCGCCTAAAAACCCGAATAGCAACGATAACAGCGTCCAGGGGGTGGGGGGTGCCTAAAGAACGCGCAATAAGGCTGCAAACGCTTCAAGACGTGCGGCGCCTATTGGCTAAAACTGTCAATGCTTTGAACCGTAACGAAATAACAGAGGAACGAGCGCGTGCGCTGGGTTATCTGGCCGGCATATTACGCGACGTCATAAAAACCGGCGATTTAGAGGCGCGGCTTGAGGCCTTAGAAAATTCTATCAATGGGGATTAATAAGCATGAATTTAAGCGAACGATTGAAACGTCTTGAACAGCAGCGGCCGAAAAAAATTGATTACGGCGCCATATATGACACCATTATCGAAATGGATTGTACTGTCCCTGCCACCGGCGATTTTTGCGAACCTGAGCAAACACGGCTTTTAGCGGAACAGGAACTCGGGGACCGCCAGCAATTCATTGAGGACAGGCAAAGGATAAAAGCGTATGTCACTAAATAAGCGATTGAGGCGCCTTGAGCAATACCGACGGCCGAAAGTATCAATGGAACCGATTTTTATAGACTTTGTGGACCCTGCCAGCATGAAAGCGGCAGCTATTTTGAAAGTTATGACGGGGACGGCCGCGAACCCCGGCAGAAGGATATGGATAAAAGAAAATGAGTATAGATAAACGATTGAGAAATTTAGAGCAGCACCGGCATTGCCATCATGCTGACGGCGTCGTCACCGTCGGCAGGGACGGCAAATTCTGTCACCGTGGCCGGATATATGACCACCTGGACAGCATACCGGGAAATAATTTCCTGATAGTACCGGAAACACGAACGCCGGCAGCATGGGACGCTATGGCAGCAGATACGCCGAAACCATTATAGAAAGGGGATTAATATGTTTGATTTATCAAAGTACAAGAAAATGGTCCGTGGCAGGAAGCGCAAGCGGCGGCAGCAGTCCGACCAGACCGGCCGCCAGGACAGGCCAGTTAATAACCAGCGCCGAAAAGGGGGGCAGATATGAGTATGCACCCATTAAGCAGACGTAAAAAAACATTGGTCCCTGTTACGCCTTGGAAGCAGCAGCAGCTTAATGATTTTTTGACTGATATTGACACGCTGTTTAGCCAGCACGATGAATCGGCCAAGGCCGCCAGAGACGCCACAAGCAAGCTAAAGGCAGAATACCAGGCAGCAGAACAGGAAAAATATTTAAAATCATTTAATAAGCGCCTGGATACCGTGATATCACAGCAGCGACAGTCGTTGATGAAAAGCCGGTCTGAAATTGCCGAACGCATTGAGCGCCAGAAACAGCCGCATAAATCGGATTCGGAAATATCTCAATTAATGGAACTGCTCAAATCACAGGAAATCCGACAAGAGTTGCGCTCTATGTCTGGCGAAGATAAAAGTCGTCTTGTCAGGCAGACAGCGGCAGCCGGTGACAGGTCCATAATTGACGCAGCCAAAGGCGCCTTGACAGAACTGGTATCTCCCAAATTGATTGAAGCGGCAGAGTCCGCTTATGAAATGGCGGTTGTGGACAGAAACGACAAGTCACAACTCGAAGTCGTTGACCAGCTTGTTGACACGGTTGACCGGACCGGCCGGGAAGCAAAACGATACCTTGATGAAAAAAATCAGGAATATGGGTTAGTGCCTGACGCTGAAGTCAAGGCAGAGGTTGGAAAGGCCAATGTTGCGGAAATGAACGACGCAGACAAGGCGGCATTTGTCAGTCAACACGGGCTTGACGCCTATCGCCAGGTTAAACGTGGTGAAGTATCAATATCAGAATTTACGGATTCGGCGGCAACAGCCACCGGATAACCTCAGCGGATAAAGTCGTAAGTTTATTCGGGAAAAGGCCGGCATTCCATTATGGTTGCCGGTTTTTTATTTTTTGGCGCCGTCATTTCGTCTGTATTACATTTTTAGGGGTTGCCTAAGGGGTAAGGCCGGGGTAAAATGCCTGTAAAACATGAGCTTGACGGAAAATAAATTACTGAGCGCTTACTCAGTTTTTTAAGTCCAGCAAATTTTTCTGGGGGTATTTCTGGGGGTATATTTGAAATAGCCTTTTTTTAATTATAATTAATGCAGCAGGTTAAGGCTTCTTTTCGACTCCGCGCTGGGGAGCCAACAACGAATGCAACCCTTTTCCTATCCGGTTGCTTAACGAATAGAGCCCCGCATCGATGATGCGGGGCTTCGTTGTTGTTAGAGCTGTGATTTCATAAAGTTACGTCCTTTACTACATCCCCGGCGACATTCTCTATTCTCCGCCAAGTTGCCCGTTTCATGTCCAGCGCCGGATATTTAACCTGAAATTGGCCTTCGGACCCCGAAACGAACGCGGAATTCTCCAATTCTCCGTTTTTCAGAATTCCTTGGTTAACAGGTCGGTTGCAAACGGCTGGCAGCAGCCACTATTTGCTTGCGTTAATTTTTCCAGATGATATAACATTCGTAATAAAGTTCATTGTTAATAATGACTATTTGAATACCGGAAGGCCTATTTATCGATGAAATATATGCAGCCGGATTACCCAGCATTGGTTAAGGCGGTCCGTCGGCAGCTGTCAATCAGCCAGGAGGACCTGGCCCGGGAACTGGGCGTCAGCTATGCCACGGTCAATCGTTGGGAAAACGGACAGGCGAAGCCTTCCAAATTGGCCCAGGCGCAGTTGGATGCCTTTTGTGAACGAATGCAGGCGGCTGGGGTGCTGGATCTTGACGAGAACAGCCATGGTTAAAAATAAAACTAAATCCAAACCGCAGCGAAACAATGAACGCCGGTCCATAAAGAATTGGCCGGAATCCGAGCGGCCGCGGGAAAAGCTGCTCCAGTTAGGGCCTGAGGGGCTGTCTGATGGGGAGTTGTTAGCGGTTTTGCTTCGTATTGGGGCATTTGGACAATCGGCTGAGGACCTGGCCCGCCAACTGATGGCTCAATTTAACGGGATTAACGGGATCGATCGCGCACACATTGAAGAGCTTCTCGCCGTTCCGGGCATGGGCATCGCCAAGACCGCCCAATTAAAAGCCGCCATAGAAATAGGTAAAAGAGTCCGTAGGCAAACCGTTTTGCCGCAAAGCTTTGATCATGCAGCGGACGTTGTGGCATATGTCCGTCCTCATTTTGAAGGAAAACGGCAGGAATGCTTTTTAACCATCTTGCTGGATGGTCAAAATCAATTGCTTGCCGAAAGGTGGATTGCAGAGGGCATTCCCACACAGGCAACAGTTTATGTTCGTAGGGTAATGGAAGAGGCCTTGCGGGTATCGGCCAGCGCATTTGTCGTGGCGCACAATCATCCTTCCGGTCAGCCGAAACCCTCCGCGGCAGATGACCAAACGACAGAGGACATCAAACAGGCCGCTGATCTCATGGATCTTGC
>JAGYOX010000067.1 GCA_018399235.1 Desulfobacterales bacterium
TAAAATCAACTTTTTATGAGATTGTCTTAATTGAAACGATGTTTGTAATTTAAGGATGTTCCATATGTTTAAGAAGGCCGCAAAATCCTATAAATCTTATAATACCCTAATCATCTCCATAAGGTCAATGATTTGATTACCCTTTTCTGTATCCAAGTTTATATAGATGGGGCGGTCAGTTATCTGAGACATTCTTGATCATGAGCCTTATTTTTGTTAATAGGCTTTTTTTCATATCGGTATTCAGGAGTGTATAAATCAAATGAAAACAATTTTTAAATGGATCGGCTTGCTGTTGGTTCTCTTCATTTTGGCGGGTTTGGCGGGTTTAGCCGGTCTGTATGTCTATTTTGCCTCAGATCTGCCGAAAATCACGACCCTGAAAGACTATCAACCCCCGATTATTACCACCGTATATTCACAAAACAACAATAAAATTGCTGAATTCTATGATCAGCGCCGAATAGTGATTCCTTTGGCCGAAATGCCGAAAAATCTAATCAACGCCTTTATTGCCGCCGAAGATGCCCGATTTTACGAACACGACGGGATTGATTTTCACAGTATTATCCGGGCGTTCTTTAAAAACTTGGAGGCCGGTCGGATTGTTCAGGGTGGTAGCACCATCACCCAGCAGGTAACCAAATCCTTTTTCTTAACCCCTGAGCGCAGTTATTCGAGAAAAATCAAGGAGGCCATACTGGCGTATCGTATTGATAAGCGGTTCAGCAAGGAGCAGATACTGTTTTTATATCTTAACCAGATTTATCTGGGTCACGGGGCCTATGGCGTGGAGGCTGCTGCGCAGAATTATTTTGGAAAATCCGCAACAGCCTTAAATCTTTCGGAATGCGCCATGCTTGCGGGATTGCCTCGCGCACCCAGCCGCTATTCCCCCTATGTACACCCTGAACTTGCCAAGCAGCGGCAGATCTATGTGTTAAACCGGATGAAGCAGGAAGGTATGGTATCTAATAAGGCCGTTGATCAGGCTATTTCCAGGGAAACGGAAATAAAAAGCCGGAAAAACTGGTATATGGAAAACGTACCGTATTATACCGAACATATCAGGCAGTTGTTGATTGAGAAGTATGGTGAACAAAAAGTCTATACGGATGGGTTGTCGGTATATACCGCAGTGGATGATAGTATGCAAAAAATGGCCCGAGGCGCTATACAAAAAGGATTGTATGCTCTGGATAAGCGTCAGGGATACCGTGGGCCGATTAGACACTTGTCCCCCGAAGATATTGAATCTTTCTCCCAGGAAATCCAAAAAGGAATAGACGCCGATCCCCTTCATGTCGGCCAACGGATCAAGGGCGTGGTTATTGAAGTAAATAATTCTGAAGATACGGTAACTGTACGTATCGGTAATGAGCGGGGCATTATTCGACTGTCTGATATGAGATGGGCCAGAAAACCGGATCCGGAAAAAATATATACGCAGGCCAGAATTCACAACCCCGGAGATGTATTATCGGTGGGTGATGTTGTTTTGGTACGTATAAAAAAACAGAATAAGGATACAGATCATTGGCAGGTTGCACTTACTCAGACGCCAAAAGTCCAGGCGGCATTGCTTTGTATAGAAACTAAGACAGGACATGTAAACACGATGGTCGGTGGGCGGGATTTTTCCGAAAGTCAGTTTAATCGGGCGATTCAATCCAAGCGGCAGCCCGGATCGGCATTTAAGCCGATTATTTATGCCGCCGCCCTTGACAAGGGATATACGCCGGCTACCGTATTTTTTGATTCTCCCATCGTGTTTGAGGACGCAGAGCACGATTTTACTTGGAAGCCAAAAAATTATGATCAGACCTTTCATGGTCCTACGCTTTTCCGCACTGGTTTGATTAAATCCAGGAATATCATTACAGTCAAAATTTTACGGGATATTGGCATAGACTACACCATTGATTATGCACGTAAACTGGGTATTAGGGGTAAATTGGACAGGGATTTATCTTTGGCACTTGGATCCTCCGGTCTATCCTTGTTCGAAATCGTCAGGGCATATTCCGTATTTGCCAATCAGGGCGTGTTGATTGAGCCGAATTTTATTACGAGGATCGAGGACCGCCACGGCAATGTGATTTTTGAAAAAGAAGCCAAACAAGAGCAGGTTATCGAGGAAAGTACGGCCTATATTATTACACACTTATTGAAAGAGGTGGTGCAATCCGGAACCGGTTGGCGGGTAAAAGTGTTGAAGCGTCCCGTAGCGGGTAAAACCGGAACCACCAATAACCTTTACGATGCTTGGTTTGTCGGCTATACCCCACGATACGTAACCGGTGTATGGGTTGGTTTTGACCAGGAACAGTCCCTTGGCAAGAAGGAAACCGGATCGCGGGCAGCCAGCCCAATATGGCTCGATTTTATGAAACAGGCTCTTGCGGATGAACCCGAGAGGGTCTTTCCAGTGCCTGAAAGCATCGTTTTTACCAAGATTGATCTTGAAACCGGACTCTTGCCCATTTCCGAGTCTAATTACACGGCTTATGAATGTTTCAAAGAGGGGACGGCACCGACGGAGAGGACAGAAGCCCCGGACGCCATCGACTCGAACGAGTTTTATAAAAAAGGTCTGAATTAATAAAGGATACAGATAATGAATTTAGAGTACGAAGCAAACGGATCTTCTCCAAAAAGGAACCGGCGCGTATTGTCGGAATATGATGCAAAAGTTTTTTTATCTCCCTATGGGGTGCCGGTGGTTTCAGAGAAAAAGGCTGAGGATATAGAAGCGGCTATCGCTGCCGCAGTAGAAATTGGGTTCCCGGTTGTGCTTAAAGGACTTGGTGCAGAGTTGCTGCATAAAACTGAGAACCGGCTGGTCTACCTAAACCTGGAAACCGAAGCCTCAGTGGAGGCTGCGGCAAAGGCGATTGCTGAATCTGCCGGCGACCGGCTTGAAGCATTTCTTGTTCAGCCACAAATTTCTGGAAAACGGGAATTCGTGGCCGGACTTTTTAATGACGATCAGTACGGACCGGTTGTCATGTTTGGGCTTGGCGGCATTTTTACCGAGGTGCTATCGGATGTAACATTTCGTCTGGCTCCCTTATCCGAGGCGGATGCCGCGGAAATGATCACCGAACTTCGGTCTTCAGCCATGCTGGATGCGGTTAGGGGCGAACCTCCGGTCAACCGGAAACTGTTAATTAAAACCCTGACAGGGCTCTCCCGCATCGCTTGCGAACACGCCGATATTAGAGAAATAGATATCAATCCGTTGTTAATCTCATCGGACGGCAATCCCATGGCAGTAGATGCCCTTGTCATTAAGGGGGATGCCGCCGCTGCAAAGCAGTTTACAAAACCAGTGGACCCTCAGGCCGTAGGAGGGTTGTTTTATCCCCGATCCGTGGCCTTTATCGGCGCCTCGGGCCGGATAGGCAAATGGGGGTATACCCTTCTAACCAATACCTTAAGCGGCGGCTACGAGGGGGATGTTTATCTGGTCAACCCAAAAGGTGGAACTATCGCCGATCGTCCGGTTTATCCATCTATCGGTGATCTGCCGGGTCCAGTGGATGTGGGGGTGGTAACCATTCCCGCCGCCCATGTAAAAGGGCTGATCCCGGAGTTTAAGGAAAAAGGCATCAATAACATGCTGTTGATCGCATCCGGGTTTTCGGAAACCGGGGCTGAAGGGGCAAAGCTGGAGCAGGAACTTGTGGACGACGCCCGGCATGCAGGAATCCACATTATCGGGCCGAACACCATGGGAATTTGTAACCCGCATATTAATTTTTACTGTACCGGCAGCCATGTCCGTCCCAAACCCGGCGCCACGAGCGTAGTTGCCCAGTCCGGCAACATGGGCAACCAACTGCTTGCCTTTGCCGAACTCCAGGGAATCGGAATACGCGGTTTCTGCGGCTCTGGAAACGAGGCCATGATTACCATCGAGGATTACCTGGATGCCTTTGAGGTGGATGAACTCACGGAAACCGTAATGCTATATATTGAAAGCGTTAAGAACGGCCGCCGGTTTTTTGAAAGCGCACGTCAGGTGGGCAGGAAAAAGCCCATTGTATTGTTAAAAGGCGGTCAGACGCAGGCGGGAATTAAGGCGGCTTCCAGCCATACCGGCGCCCTTGCCTCAAACAACCGGGTATTTAATGCCGTATGCCATCAAGCCGGTATTGTAAAAGTGGAAAAACCCATGGATCTGCTGGATCTTTCGGCGGCTTTCTCATCGATTCCTCTGCCTGCGGGAAATCGTGTGGCGATCATGACTCTGGGAGGGGGTTGGGGGGTAGTGGCCGCCGATCTTTGTGAAGCCTACGGACTGGTGGTGCCTGAACTGGACCCGGGCATAATTAAGGCCATTGATGAAATTCTGCCTCCCTATTGGAGTCGTTCAAATCCCATTGATCTGGTGGGGGAGAGTAATCCCAATATTCCCATGACAGTAATGGAAGCGCTGATGAAGTGGGACGGTTGTGATGGCGTTATCAATTTGGGTATTATGGGAAGGCGGCATATGGTTTCCCGGCTGACGGATTCGGTCCGCGTCTCGGATCCAACCTACTCCCTTGATTTTTTGGAAAAGCTTAACCGCTCGTACGAAGATTTTGAAAGGAAATACATTGACCATATTGTTTCGCTGATGGAAACCCATCAGAAGCCTGTTCTCGGGGTAAGCATGCTGAAGGAGGAGAAAGATCATACGGTATATACCCTTGAAAATCGCCGCTATAAGGGGCTTTTTTTCCCCACTCCCGAGCAGGCGGTCAAGTCTTTGTCAAAAATGTATGAATACAAGCGGTTTATCATGCGAGAGGAAAATCGAGAATAGAATATGCCTTTAATCAATCTTGATAGACAAATTCGCCATATTTGGATCGGGCGACAGGTGAATTCGGGTCAGATGAAAGGTCTTTTTCAACTCAATCAGGTTCTTTTGGTTCAGGCCCTGAATCCGGGAAATATTTTTCGGATGGACCCGCAGGCGGACTTCTGTTTGGCCCGGTGCAAGGCCGCCTTGTATTTCGCGCTTTGCCTTATCCAGCATGATTTCTGAGAGAACCATATGCCCCATTGCCGGGTGATAGGGACCGGCGATGACGCTGCCGCTGGAAAGACCTTCCGTAGCCTGAAGGCCCATTCGGATAACCGTGATATGGTGATTCGTAAATATTCGATACAATTCTTTAAGCCGGGTTACGCAGGCGTCGAGTGAGAGCGGGGTGTAGATGCCTTCCCGGTACCAGCGGGCCAGCTGGCTCCCCTTGATGACAAGGGTGGGATAGATTCTTACCATATCGGGGGCCATCTCAACGATTTCCCGGGCGGTTAATGCGGCGGCGAGTTCGTTGTCTCCGGGAAGGCCGACCATTATCTGAACACCGATTTGATAGGCGGTTTGTTTCAGCATAGTGATTGCCTGCCGGGTAGTTGTTGCGCTATGCCCCCGCCTTGAAAGGGACAGGACATTTTCCGCCATGGACTGCACGCCGATTTCTATTGTGGAGACCGGATAGCTCTCAATACGTTTCAGGCTTTTCGGGGTAATGGAATCCGGCCGCGTTGAAAACCGAATCCCGTCGATTAATTTTGAATCCACATACCATGCCACGGTATCCAGACACATTTGGGCTTTTTCCGGACTCAGTCCAAGAAAATTCCCGCCATAAAATGAAACCTCGGTTTTTCCCCGGTTTTTGCCTTTATATGGCATCAGACGGTCGATTTGCGCCCGCAAGGTATCGACGGTTGGAAATTTCTCATCGCTTCCCGTAATTGCGGATTGGTTGCAGAACACGCAGCGGTGGGGGCAGCCTGAATGGGGTAAGAAGATGGGGATGATGAATGGTTTGGCCATTATTCGGATTCAAGCAGATCCAAAGCCTTTTTGGCGGCTGCCTGCTCCGCGCTTTTTTTGCTTTTGCCGGTTCCACGGGTTTGGGTTTTACCGACGGACAATTCGACCTTGAAGGTTTTGTCATGATCCGGACCTGTTTCTTCAACTACCGTATATACGGGGATTGACTTGAATTTGGTCTGTACCATTTCCTGAAGGCGGCTTTTATAATCCCGGTATTGTTCGGGCATATCGACCTTATCCAGAAGGGGGTTGAAGAGTTGGACGATCATACGGGACGTCCGGTCAAATCCGCCGTCTAAATAAACGGCGGCGGTCAAGGCTTCAAAGGCGTCAGCAAGAATCGATTTTTTTTTTCTGCCTTTTGTCTGTTTTTCGCCTTTACCCAGTTCAATGAACTCCCCCAGTTGAATATCTCTGGCCAGCCCCGCCAATTGGTTTTCATTAACCAGATAGGAGCGGGTTCTGGACAGATCACCCTCTGACAGGTCCGGATATCGGTCCATTAAAATGTGGCTGATAATCAGGTTCAAGACGGCGTCGCCCAGAAACTCGTAGCGTTCATTATCCTCGATGTCAGCGCTGGGTTGTTCATTAACAAAGGAACTGTGCCGAAGGGCGGTTTTTAGATGATTTATATCGAAAAAGGTATAATCAATCTTTTTCTGCAGGTCTTCGAGTTTGTTTTTTCCCATAGGGCGGTTTTAGTGATGGGCGTTTATTGTTAGGGCATTAACTATTGCCTCATAGATGGTATAGGGAATGTAAAGGTCACCCTTGCCGCTTCCCAACCTGATTTCGGGTTTGACATCGCCATGAAAATCGGTGCCGCCGGATACAAGAAGCCCTAGCCTATCGGCCAGATGCTCAAAATAGGCTTGTTGCTCGGCTGAATGCTCCGGATAGTATACTTCAATACCCTGCAGCCCCATGGAGATCAGTTCAATCACAAGCTTTTCATACCCGGCATTGTCCTCAATATCTATTAGTCCCGGATGGGCCAGGACAGCTATACCCCCGCTGGCCCGGATCTGCTGAATGGCATCGGCCATTGGAATTCTTGATTTTTCTGCATATGCAGGTCGGCCTTTGCCGAGGAATCTGTCAAATGCATCATCCATGGAGACAGCATAGCCATTTTTTACCATCCACTGGGCTATATGGGGTCTTCCGATCTGTTTGTTTCCGGTTTGTTGCTGAATTTCGGGAAAAGTCACTTCAATCCCCATATCATTCAAGCGGGAGATGATTTTCGGGGTCCGGTTAATCCTATATTGCTGCTGTTGATTAAGTGCTTCATTTAATTCTTGATTATCTACATCCATACCATAACCCAGAATATGAATGCTTCCAGGGAGGTTAAAAGCGGGCGGCGGCGCAGCGCTGATTTCCACGCCGGTAAGTATTTCAATGTCAGAAGGGATTCCGTTTTTTAGAAGAGCTTTTATCCCTTCAACGGAATCATGGTCAGTAAGGGAAAAGGCTTTTAAGCCGATTTTAGCCGCTTGGGCCAGTATTTCATGTGGCGTCAGGGATCCATCGGACGCGGTTGAATGAATATGTAAGTCAATTTTACCGGAATTATAATCCAAGGGCTCTCTCTAAAGCCTCTTCTTTCGTCTTGCACTCGATACACAGGGTGGTGACCGGACGAGCTTTCAAGCGCTCGATCGAAATATCCTCACCGCATTTTTCACAGATCCCAAAAGTGCCGTTTTCAATGCGATCCAGCGCCTTCTTGACTTTTTTGATCAGCTTGTGCTCCCGGTCCCGAATTCGCAGTTCAAAATTCCGATCCGCTTCATACGCGGCCCGATCCGTCGGATCCGGAAAATTGCCCTTTGGGTCATTCATGTCAGAGACCGTATCATCGGCCTGATTGAGCAGTTCATCCAACCGTTTCGTAAGAAGGTCCTTGAAATAGTTGAGATCTTCCTGTTTCATCGTCAGATATCCCCTCTTTACTCTATTATTTGTCTCTGGGCCATTGAACAACGGGAGATATATAAAACCCGTTCCAAATAACCGGAGGATTTTCATTATCATGCTTAAAAATATAATGTAAAGCATAAAATGAGATGCGCAACTAACCCCTTCAACGTTGCTTAAGCATTCATCGGATGAAGGCTTATTGTTAAAATTCATTGTCGAGTTTGAAAAGTTTTCGGGTCAGATCAAGATACGCGGATTTGTTCCGGTGAACCCCCGGGTTCTTGAGAAATATCGTGGGATCATGAAGGATTTTTTTGACCATGGCATCGGTCATTTTTTTCAGGGCTTCCTCTTCGCCTGGCGATAGGTCCATGGCGTGCATGGTCTTATTCAATTCAGCCTCGGCAGTGGCGTGTAATTTGTCCCGAAGCGCTACAATTGTGGGGACTACATCAAGGCTCTTATACCAGTTACGAAATCGGACGACCCCCTCGTCGATGATGCGTTCCGCTATAACGGATTCTTTGCGCCGGATATTAATGTTTTTCTCGATCACGCCTTGTAAATCATCAATGTCATACAAATAGACATTGGGGATCCGGTTAATGGCCGGATCAATGTCACGGGGGACGGCAATATCAATAAAAAAGAGGGGCCGGTTTTTACGCCGACGCATGATCGGCTTGATATGGTCACGGGCGACGACAAAACCGGGTGCTCCGGTGGAACTTACAATAATATCCACAGATGCCAAAGTTTCAGGAATCTCTTCAAATCGGATGGGGGTGCCGTTAAAACGGCCGGCCAGCTCTACCCCTACAGAAAAGGTCCGATTGGCGACACATATGATACCGGAGTGATGACTCCGAAGCAGATGTTCTACAGCCAGTTCGGCCATTTCGCCTGCGCCGATCAGGAGGATGGATTTGTCCGCCAGGGAATCGAAGATTTTCTTGGCCAGTTCAATGGCGGCATAACTGATGGAAACCGCATGTCCGCCAATGCCGGTTTCTCTTCTGACACGTTTGGCGGTTGAAAAGGATTTATGAAGCAATCGGTTTAAGATGACTCCGGTAGTCTTTGTTTCAACGGCATGTTTATAGGCCGCCTTGACCTGTCCCAGAATTTGAGGTTCGCCCAACATCATGGAATCCAGACTCGACGTGACCCGGAACAGATGGCGGACGGCGTCATTGCCGGAATAAATATAAACGGCGGATTTAAACCTGGAGACAGATATGGCTTTCCATTCGGCGATATAGGACGGTATCTGCTCTTTCGCAGTTTCCGGCTGATCGGTGGTAATAAGCACTTCAACCCGATTGCAGGTTGAAACCAAAAGCGCTTCATGGATAAAGGCGAGCTTGCGGAGAGTAATCAACGCGCTCTCTGTTTCTGTATCCGTAAAGCCCAGTTTTTCGCGGAGTTCCACTGGCGCCGTGCGATGATTGACCCCGATCAAAATGATTTCAAGCGCTTCCGGGGAAACAGCTTGGGGTGTCGGTGCTTGCCGGTTACCATCGGGTAAATTCATTATGGTGTCCCTCCAGGAAGAGATTTACGCCGATGAAAGTAAATATTAATGCGGCAAAACCGATGATCGCCATAATTGCCGCCCGGCGGCCGCGCCATCCGGCAACCAGTCGTTCATGAAGCAGCGCTGCATAAATCAACCAGGTAATGACTGACCATATTTCTTTGGGATCCCAGCTCCAGATTTTACCCCAGACCTTTTCCGCATAGATGAAACCGGTAACCAGGCCAATGGTGAGCAGGGTAAAGCCGGTTATAATAAACGCGTATCCGGCGCTGTCGAGAAGCTCCAGAGATGGCAGCCGTTTGAAGAAAAACCGTGTATTTTTCGTTTTAATGGCGTGTTCTTGAAGCAGATAGAGCCCGCCCGTTCCCCCGGCCAGGACCAATGCCGCCTCTCCAATGAAAATAATGACCACATGGAGGATAAGCCAGATACTGTTTAAGATATTTGAAGGTTCTCCTGTCGTCTGGGGTATCCAGAAGGCGACAATCATTATCACTGTTGCCAGGGGGGCGGTGTACGCACCCAGGATTTTTAAATGAAATCGGTATCTAAGCAGCAGATAGACCCCAGCGATAGCCCAGGCGGCAAAAGAAAGGGTTTGATGCAGGTTCTGCACCGGTATATGGCCGAAATGAACATATTGGTAGCCCATCAGCCCGGTATGCAGAAGAAAGCCGGCCATTAGGACGCTATAGGCCACGGGCTGCAGTATTTTGGCCTGTATCATAAAATATCCCAGATACGCGGCTGAACTCGACATATACAAAAATATAATGATAATAAGCGCCGCTGTCATGGGCTTTCCTCCGGGCAAGCGGTGGTTTCATCCATCAGGGAGTCGTAGTCGAACCCGTCGCCCAGGACTTCGAAAAGAAGCCGGTTGATTTTCTCGATTTCATCCCTTCGAATAAGCTCCAGCAGATTTTTTTCAATCAGACGTTGAAACAAGTGCTTATGGGCTTCCGGGGCATGGTCGGTAGCCAGCAGCCGTTTTCGAATGGCGCCCATTAACTGCAGGAAGCGTGCATATTCAACGCCATAGGCGTTCTCCAACTGCCGGCGAAGATATTTGGCGAAAGCCGGGCTCTTGCCGGATGTCGAGATGGTCAGGACAAAGTCTCCCTGTCGAATTACGGAAGGCAGGATAAAGTTGCAGGCTTCCGGCACATCGGCAATGTTGCAGAGCATTTGACGGCTTTCAGCATCCTCGCTGATTCGCCGGTTCAAAGCCATGTCATCAGTGGCGCCGATGACCAGAAATTTTCCTTTCAGGTCTGTCGATTGATAGGGGCGTTTGAAAAGACTCACATTCGGGTGATCTGCCATATTGTCAAGCGCCTCGGTAAATAACGGGCTGACCACCGTAACCGTCGCGCCGCAATCCAAGAGAGATTCCACCTTTCGGGAGGCGACGCTGCCGCCGCCCACAACAAGGCATTGCCGGCCGTTGACATTCAGATTGATCGGGTAATATTTCATGGCGCTCCTTCAAGTAGCCGTCGCATATTATCCTATTTCCTTGAATTTATTTATTATCCAATTATTTATGCCGTTCTGACCCCACGCCTCAAGTTCTGTCTTCAGGTTTTCAAACGGTATTTCCGCGCGGGCCATATTTTTATGCCCTCCGGCCGGGCCTAAATTACCGAACAACTGATTGGCTATGTTGCCGGCGTCTTTTCTCAGGCCGTCATTGCGGATAACTATAATTAGGCGATTTCCATAAAGACCGGAGACCAGGCTCCATGTCACCATATTAACGCGCATAAAAAAATCGGCCACCAAAACACATACATCCGGATTTTTAAGGTCACCCAGGTGTGCAAAAATCCGGTTTTTGTCCAATACATAACTGTCTAGGGCAAATTTAAAGTATTCCAGAAATTCGAGACGCAGATCCACCTGGTCCATTCGCCGGGAGAGATGAATATTGGCACGGGTGAAAAGGTATTGAAACGCCCGAATATCAGCATTCGTAGCTTTTCTTTCAAAATTGCCGGTATCCGTCTTAATGGCATGGAACAACCCGGTGGCAAGCGGCTTGGAAAGTTTAATTTTTGCGGCCCTCAGGTATTCTGTCATAATGGTTGCCGTTGCCCCGTAATCCGGACGGATATCCTTGAAAGGGACGTTACAGCCGGAATCCTCGTGATGGTCAATGACCGCTGTGAATTCGATGTCTGAGAAACTTTCATTATGAACCGGCTGAGAATCGACAATTACGAATTTGTTGTAGAAATGGAAATCAATTTTAGACAGGTGAATCAGTGTCACGTCCAGCAACCGGATCATCGCCATATTGTCCGGCCGGGTAATGGTATTGATGTTAGATATTGTGACATTCGTAACCCGTCGCCACAACAGCCGGTTAATTGCCATGGCACTGGCAATGGCATCCGGATCGGCATTAATGACGATTAATACGTGATCCGCACCGGTGAAGAGGCCATAAAATTGATTGAGCTTATCAATGTTTGATGTGGTCAAGGCCACATATCTCCTTTTTAAGGCTGTGTTCAAGCAGACTTCATTACGAAGTCATCAGGTGTAATCGATAGAATCAGATTTGCTTTAATGTCAATGGAAAAAAAGAGGGCTACACTTATAACCTCAAAGGGGCAAAAAAGATATACGCAGATAGGCGGTCAGAATGTTATTTTTCTTTAATAAGAAAACCTTTTTCGGCCAAGCCGCTGTTTTTGAGTTTTTGCATCTCTTTCCGGGCCGTCTCTTTATCAGAATAGGGCCCGATTCGGACGCGATGCCAAGTCTTCCCGTCAACTTCTGTTTTTTGATGGTAAGCCGGATAGCCTTTGTCAACAAACTTATTGATTAGGTTTTCAGCCTGTACTGATTTTTCAAAAGCCGCTACTTGAATTGCATACTGATTCTGGCTTTGTTTAAAAGCCGGAATTTGGCTTTTTGTCTTGGGCTTTTGGGCTGCTTGCTCTTCAACTTTTGGTTTCTGGACGGGCTGGGTTTCAGTCTTGGATTGGGTTTTCTGGACTTCGGGTTTTTGGGTAATTTGTTTTTTAGCTTCAGGCTTTTGAACGGCTTGTTTTTCAACTTCGGGCGTTTGGGCTGTTTGGCTTTCTTCAGCCTTGGGTTCGGCTTTCTGTATTTCAGCTTGGGGTTTCTGGATTACAGTTTTTTCAGCTTTGGGCTTTACATCTGTCTGGGCTTCAACTTTGGAAGGGGTCTTTTTTATTTCAGCCTCGGGCTTTTGGGTTATCTGTGTTTTGGTTTGGCTTTTTTTCGTATCATGTTCGGTGGTTTTGCTTTTGCCTGTTTCTTTAACCTCTGATTTTATGGGTGGCGCTGCAAATTCGGCAGAGGGTTTGTCGGCGGAAAAGGTTTCAGGCGGTTCGGGCGTTTTAGGAAGTGAGTTAACCCGGGAGATCGGTGGCGGCGGCGGTTGATCATAAATAATTTCCGAGTTTAAAGCGGCTTGTCGGGCCAAGGCCAGAAAACTTTCGGCTTCTTTTTTTGCTTCCTTGTCATAACGTTCCCAATATATAATCGATGCTGTTTTACCAAGTTCCATGGCCTTATCGATATGCTTGTCAGCATAAAGCGAGTCTGCATTTTTTTTTGCCTTTTCAATAACGCTTTTGGTTTCAGCAAAAGCGGCGGGGGTATTGATGGCTTCGTCTTCAACCCCGAAATAGGCTGTTTGAAAGGTATTACAGCCAACTACAAAAATAAGGCAAAGAATGGATAGGGTGATAAAAATGGATTTCATCTATGATTCCTTAAACATTAATAATTTCGGTGTTGGCGGCTAACAACCCGCTTTATCAATAATATTTTGATTTTATAAGGAAATTAGATTTGTTTGTCAAGCTAGTTTACAGAAATTGTTTGTTTTTTTGAAGCCCCTTCAAATTTTGCTTGATTGGCCGGATCCAATATTGTACAAATATTTTCAAATAAATAAATTATATTCTATATATCAAAGAGTTATGTAATAGGCAGACGCCACCCAGACTCCAAGGGGTGGCGTTTTTATTTGGTGCGGATAAAAGTTTCGGAGCTTTTTAAGGCGTTCAACCGAGCCATGAGGTGTTCGATGGAAACACTTTTGGTCGTCGACAACTACGATTCCTTCACGTATAATCTGGTCCAGATGTTCATGCGCTATGATGTTGAGATCAAGGTTTTTCGCAACAATCAGATTACAATCGAGCAAGCGCAAAATCTGAATCCAGCCTATCTTCTGGTTAGCCCCGGACCTAAGGCACCGGCCAATGCCGGCATATCTATGCCTTTGATTAAAGAGTTTTTAGGCAGAATCCCGGTCTTAGGCGTTTGTCTGGGGATGCAGTGCATCAACGAGGTCATGGGAGGACGAACGGTTAAGGCGCCGCTGCCGGTCCATGGTAAGAAAAGCCGTGTTTTTCATAACCACAGCGGTATTTTTAAAAATTTGCCTTCTCCGTTCACAGCGGCAAGGTATCATTCATTGATGGTCGAGTCGGCCACGTGCCGGCTTGAAGTAACAGCATGGACTGAGGATCATGTCATTATGGGCGTTGCCCATCCCTTTCTTTCGGTATTTGGGGTGCAGTTTCATCCGGAAAGCTTTATGACCGGAAACGGCCGGGCGGTTGTTGAAAATTTTCTTTCACATGGGCCGTTGGCTCCGGCTTTTTATTGCGGTGCGGCGTAAATGAAGGGCTCAATCAAGAAATGGCTTGATGAACATATTGGCCGGCTCACGCGGGTCAAAACGGAACAGATCCATCCGGCGCAAGCGTTTGCCGATATCGCCGCCGTTTTTGCCGATATGCCAGGAACGGTGGCCCTAATGAGCGGCGGGGGGTCCGACAGCGCGAGGTTTCATTTGCTGGCTGTAAAACCATGGCTGACAGTTAAAGCCTATGGCCGGCGGCTTGAAGTGTCCACAGACGATTGCTCCATGAGGTTTGATGTTGATCCGTTCGAGGCCTTACAGCTAATCTTGGATCATTTTGCCGTATCTGAAAAAAACATTGAGCTCCCCGTAATATCCGGACTTTTTGGGTATTTTTCGTATGACTTGAAAGATTATATTGAAAACCTGCCCCGTACCGCCGTCAATGATCTCTCGCTCCCGCATATATGCCTGTATGTGCCATCCCTAATTCTCATTCGTGATCGGTGGGAAGAAATCACCTGGCAATGCATACCGCAATTAAATGGCAGGGATTTCCTAACCTTTGATGATTGGGTTCGCCAAGGGGGATGTGGCGCAGAGTCATTGGCACCAGGCGCCGCATTTTCCTTTCGCAGTTCAGGAGATCTGCGGGCAGGACTCGCCAAGCCGAGTTATCTGGCTGCCATTGATGTAATAAAGGAATACATTGTTTCCGGTCACATCTATCAGGCCAATTTTGCCCAACGGTTTGAAACCGATTTTTACGGCAGCCCGTTCGCCCTGTTCAGAACTTTGTTTGATGCCGCGCCGGCACCGTTTTACGCCTATATTCAGGCGGGCGATCATCACATCGTATCCACCTCACCCGAACGGCTAGTCAGGCAGACCGGAAAAAATATCGAGACCCGTCCGATCAAAGGTACACGGCCCCGCGGCAATACGGAAAAAGAGGATCAATCTTTGCGTACGGCGCTTTTACAAAGCGCCAAGGACGACGCCGAGCTTTCCATGATCGTAGATTTGTTGCGGAATGATTTCGGCCGGGTCTGCCGGGTCGACAGCGTGCATGTAGCCGAGCACAAACGATTGGAAGCCTATGTAAATGTTTTTCACCTGGTCTCCATTATCAAGGGAAGGCTCCGCGCAAATATGGGGTCTGTGGATCTTATTAAAGCTATATTTCCAGGCGGATCAATTACCGGCTGCCCACGGATACGAGCTATGGAAATAATTGACGAGATAGAGCCCTGTCAACGTCATATTTATACAGGGTCCATCGGCTATATCAGTTTTCATCGCACGATGGATTTGTCGATCGCCATCCGCACGGCTACTATTGTGGGGGACAGGCTTCTGTTTTCTGTGGGCGGCGGTATCGTATTCGATTCGGATGCAGAGGATGAGTATCAGGAGACGCTACATAAGGGCCGTTCATTAATTAATGTCCTTGAAGCAGAAGGCAAAAAAGGTCAGGGTAAGAACTACGTCTGGCGCAACGGGCGGCTGGAGCCCATTGAGACGGCCAAAGTGCCTCTATCTGACTTAGGGGTGCAATACGGGTTCGGTTTTTTTGAAACGATCCGGGTGGCAAATGGGACCCCGGAATTTCTGGCCGCGCACATTCATCGGTTTAATCATTCTTGGAAACATCTATTTAAAAAACCCACGCCGGACGTGACGTGGGCCGACATTATTTCTCAGGTCATCAAGAAAAACGGGCTCTCGGAAACCATAGCCGCGGTAAAGCTGATCGCCACCCGGGGAAGCCGGGAACATCCACCCTATGATCACCAACTGATTGTTACCGCCAGAGCCTATACCCAACGGCCGGCGATCTCTGAAAGAGGCGGCCTTGCGCTGGCGACTTATCCGCACCCGCGTCAGAGCCCGTTGGCGGATTATAAAACATTAAACTATTTATATTACTATCTTGCCGGCAAGTGGGCGAAAGAAAGCGGCGCGGATGAAGCACTGGTCCTTAATCCGGACGGCAGCGTCTCGGAAACCAATACGGCCAATATCCTGATGGTCAAGCGGGATACCGTTTATTCCCCCACCTCGCCCCATGTGTTAGGCGGAGTCATGGAAAAACAGGTAATCGCTTGCCTGCGCCGAATGGGGTATGAAATAAAAGCGCAAAGATTAATGCCCGCCGAACTCTTTTCAGCAGATGCGGTGATTCTCGCCAACTCTTTGATCGGTGCGGTTCCCGTGATTGCGCTGGATAATGAATGGCTATGTTTTAACCAGTACTTATGTCAAAACCTCTGCCGGTATGTGCAGCAGGGAAACGGGACCAATCAGGACCTCACTATTTGATGGATCCGTTTCATCGCCGTTTCAACGTTTTCATAGCTGTTAAATGCGGACAGCCGGATAAATTGTTGCCCGCAGGTGCCGAACCCGAGGCCGGGAGTGCAGACGACGCCGGCCTTGTTCAGCAGCATGTCAAAAAACTCCCATGAATCAGACTTTGTATTTATCCAGATATATGGCGAATGCGTACCGCCCATATATTCATAATCGAGATCATGGATTTCCCTTCGGATGTGACCGGCATTTTTCATGTAGAAATCAATAATCGCCTTGACCTGTTGTTTGCCTTCCGGACTGTAAACCGCCTCGGCGGCCCGCTGAACCGGATAGGAAACCCCATTGAACTTTGTTGAATGGCGGCGGTGCCACAGCATGTGAAGGGAATGGGCGTTGCCTGCTGAATCATACGCCATGCACTCCTTGGGGACGACCGTAAACGCGCATCGCGTCCCGGTAAAGCCGGCAGTTTTTGAAAAGCTCCGGAATTCCACCGCAATTTCCCGGGCCCCTTCGATTTCATAGATGGAGTGCGGCAGTGTATCATCGCTGATAAACGCTTCGTACGCCGCATCATAGAGGATTAAAGACTTGTTTTCCCGAGCAAAATCTACCCATCGGGAAAGCTCTGGCTTGGAAATCATTGCCCCGGTCGGGTTGTTGGGAAAACACAGGTAGATCAGGTCAACGGATTCCGGCGGGAGATCCGGGATAAAGCCGTTTTCAGGGGTGCATTCCATATAATGGATGTTTTCATACCGCCCGTTTTTCATGCTTCCGGTTCTGCCGGCCATCACATTGGTATCCAGATAGACCGGGTAAACCGGATCCGGCAGCGCCACCGAAATATTCCCCGCCAGAATTTCCTGAAAATTACCGGTGTCACACTTGGCCCCGTCACTGATAAAAATTTCATCCGCAGCAATATCAGCGCCCCTTGCCTGGAAATCCTCGGCCGCAATTTTCTCCCTTAAAAAGGGGTAGCCTTGTTCCGGCCCATAGCCCCGAAACGTGTCATCTTCCGCCATCTCATCCACGGCCCGGTGAAAAGCGGCAACGCATGCGGGCGGCAGCGCCCTGGTGGCATCCCCGATGCCCAATTTGATGATCGCGCTTTCCGGATTCGCCTTTTGATATTCATTTATTTTATTTGCGATATTGGAAAACAGGTACGATGTTTGGAGTTTTAAAAAATTTTCATTAATTCGAATCATATCGGTCCTTTTTTGTATTATCATTTGGGCAAAACGGTTTTTCGGTTATAATAAAATCAGAAAACCATGTCAATCTCAGGCCGGACTGAAGACGGGTATTTGGTGCCTATCATTCTTGCTTGACACGGTAACGCGATTTTTTCTAAGTATATCTTTTTATTTAGAAGTGATCCCCCCGGGCCGCCGTCCGGGACCGAGCCTAAAAGTAACTTCTGTTACGAGGTAAAGGCACTAAGGCACTGAGGCACTAAGGCACTGAGGCACTGAGGCACTAAGC
>JAGYOX010000068.1 GCA_018399235.1 Desulfobacterales bacterium
AAATTTGGGTATTGTTTGTTTTTTGAGATTTGAGATTTGAGATTTCGATTCTCCCTCAGTCCCTTCAAACATGCAATAAAAGTTACTTATAAGCTCGGTCCCGCTCGGCTGCCGGAGGGAGCCCCTTCTAATAAAAAATATTTAGCATGATAACAGTATATTAACCATAAACCGGAAATTGATTTTTGCGATGCCGAGCCGCGCGGTTATATTTTAGATAATATTTCCTAAATCGCTCATTTTACGTATTTTAAAAAAACCGCTACAGGAGGCATAATGCAGGCCAATATACACGATATCACTGTCAACTATGAAATTGAAGGCCCTGAAGACGCGCCGGTCATCGCCTGTAGTCATTGTCTGGCGGGCAATATCAGTATATGGGATACCCAGGTAATCGCTATGCGGGAAAAATGCCGGATTTTGAGGTTTGACACACGGGGCCATGGTGGATCTTCAGCTCCGGAAGGCCCCTATTCCATGGAAATGCTGGCCAATGATGTCGTCGACCTTTTTGATGAAATCGGCATTCGAAAGGCCCATTTCATGGGCATCTCCATGGGCGGCATGATAGCCCAAACCCTCGCCTTGAAGCACCCGGAATGTGTTTCAAGCCTCATTCTATGCGATACCACCTGCAGTATCCCTGAAGCCACGCATCCAATATGGGATGAACGAATCCAGACCGTGGAAAAACAAGGAATGGCCGCTGTGGTCGATGAAACCCTGAACCGCTGGTTGAGCACCGAGTTTCAGGAATATTGTCCAACCACCACCGAGCAGATCCGGGATATGATTTTAAACACCCCAGTGCCCGGATTTATCGGGTGCGCCCATGCCATCAAAAACTTTGATCTTAAAAGCCGCCTTCCCAAAATTTCTGTTCCCGCGTTGATTATGGTGGGCGAGAACGATCCCGGCACACCCGTAGAAAGCGCCCGGCAGATTCATAAGAATCTCCGCGGCTCGGAACTCGCCGTACTGCCCAACGCCTATCACCTGTCAAATATCGAAGCAGCGGATGATTTTAATAAACGCCTCATGGGCTTTCTTGCAAGACTATAACCTAAATTGAAAATCGCTCAAATCAGGCGTAATAAACGACTTTCTTGGTTTTAATCCAATATAAGGCGGCGATCTGACGCCCTGTTTTAAATTGACATCCATTTGATTTGATGTCATTAATTAGAAAGTAAATAACTATTGATTTCTATTAAAAATTTCTTTTCAATGAAACTTTAATGAATAGTTATCCCGGGGCTCCGCCCAAGATTTTCATCGTCGAACGCGAAAACCGACAGGACGCCGAACTTAACACCTTACTGAGGGTATTGGAAGGCCAGGGTTATTCTGCCCACTATACAAAAAATTCTGGCCAGGCGGGGGTAGATGCCGCTTCTAAGGCCAATCCCGATCTGGTGGTTATCGACCTCGATCCGGTAAAACCCACAGATGGACTGGATCTGGCCGATCAAATCCGTTCCCGGCTTGACTGCCCGGTTATATTTACCTGTAATAATGAGGTCGCAGAAAATCTTCCTGAAACCCGCCTTTCCATACCATACGGATACATAGTGCCGCAGTTTTCTGAAACAGAGATCAAACGGGTCATCAAAACGGCCCTATACGCAGCCGAACACAAACAGCTCGATTTAAGGCTGAAAGAAAGCGAAGAAAAATTCAGGACCCTGGCCGAAGCCTGCCCTTTTGCCATCATGATCTACCAGAATGACTACTGGGTATATGCCAATCCAGCGGCCGAGGAGATTTCCGGATATTCAAAAGATGAACTCTATCAAATGAAGTTCTGGAAACTTGTGCATCCGGCCCACCGGGAGATGGTCAGGAATCGCGGCAGCAAAAGGCAGTCTGGCCAGAAAGCACCACCGGCCTATGATTTCAAAATTATCAATAAAAAAGGCGGGGATCGCTGGGTATCCCTTTCCGGCGGGAACTTGATGTACGAAGGCGACACCGCCGGCCTGATAACAGTTATTGATATTACCGAGCGAAAGCTGGCGGAAGCCGAACTTCGTGAAAGCAAGGAGAAATACCGGGCGATCCTTGAGAACATCGAAGACGGCTACTATGAAGTTGACCTGGTTGGCAATTTTACATTCTTCAATGATTTTCTCTGCCGCATTTCCGGACAGCGCCGGGATGAAATAATGGGCGTGAATTACCGGCAATACACGGATGAGGAAAATGCCGCAAAATTGTTTGATACATTCCATAAGGTTTTTGAAACCGGCATTCCGGCGAAAGCCTTTGATTTGGAAATTATTGCGAAGCCTGGTGAAACAAGGAACGTCGAGATATCGGTTTCCCTGATCAAAAACAATGCCAATGAGGCCGAAGGATTCCGGGGAATTATCCGCGATATTACGGAGCGGAAACAAGCCGAAGAACATAAAAAAAAACTTGAAGCCCAGCTTCAGCAGGCCCAGAAAATGGAGGCTATTGGCACCCTTGCCGGCGGCGTTGCCCATGATTTCAATAATATCCTACAGGCCATCAATGGCTACACCCAACTCCTGTTAATGAAAAAAACACCGGACCATCCGGATTATAATAAATTAACGCAGCTTCAAAAATCCGGTGAGCGAGCGGCCAATCTGGTAAACCAGCTTTTGACCTTCAGCCGCAAAATGGAGGGCGAGCGCCGACGGGTATCATTAAACCATGAAATTCAATTAATGGAAAAGCTGCTGGAGCGCACCATACCCAGAATGATTGAAAGACGGATGGATCTCGAAGACTCCCTCTGGCCTGTTCACGCCGATCCGGTCCACATTCAACAAATCCTCTTGAATCTGGGCAGCAATGCCGCTGACGCCATGCCCGAGGGCGGCAAACTGATTATTCAAACCCGCAACGTCCTCGTGGATCAAAAATTCGATGATATGCCGGGTGCAGAGCCCGGCCCCTATGTCCGGCTCACGATTTCAGATACCGGCTGCGGCATGGATGAAGATACCGTTAAACAGATTTTTGATCCGTTTTTCACCACCAAAGAGGTCGGCAAGGGAACCGGCTTGGGGCTTGCTTCTGTTTACGGCATTGTAAAAAGCCATAACGGCCATATCATATGTCACAGCCGAAAAAACCAGGGGACAAGTTTTAGAATTTACCTCCCGGCTGTTTCACAGCAGGAAACGAAAACCGCACCCAGCCAAAAAGAAGCCTTGCCCGTAAGCGGTACAGAAACCCTCCTCTTGGTGGATGATGAATTTCCAATACGAGAGGCGTGTGCTGAGAATCTCCAGCATTTTGGTTATCAGATCCTGTGCGCAGAAAATGCGCAAAAGGCCATTGACCTCTACAGGAATCATGGGGACGAAATTGACATAGTTATCCTCGACCTCAGCATGCCGGGCATGGGCGGTACTCAATGCATGCGGGAATTGCTGGCGCTCAACCCCGCCGCCAGAATTATTATTTCCAGCGGCTATGCCGCCAACGGTCTGGCCAAAGAAGCACTGGCATCCGGAGCCTGCGATTTTATTGGCAAACCCTATCATAGTGTGGATCTCGCCAAAAAAATCCGAGCCATACTTGATGGACAAACAGAATCTAAGTGATTGGGTATTTAAAACAACCTCTATATCCGTTTGACAGAGGACTTCTGCTCTGGAAACAGCTGATTGAAGTGCAGGGGCATATAGCTCGCCCGAAGGTAAATCTGGGGGAATTGACGGTGTAAATCGGAACGATTGTATAAAGCCTTTAATACCCGCGTGATATGCCGGTCTCCCGACCAGATCGTTTTGGGCTCGTTATCCATGGCCGCTTTGGTGCAGCAATTGGCCACGAAACGAATGTCCGTATCATCCGGCGGGTCTTTTTTTTCATCGCAAAAATGGAATCGACAGAACCTAACGATTTGACCGTGCAGGGGACTTGACCTCAAATCAAAGACCCGGCCGGTAAATTCAAGTGATTTTAAAAACATATCAATATGATCAAGGTAAATTTTCTGGCATTTCCATATCTCCTCAATCCAGCCCTCATTGTTCTTATTGCGGTTATAATAGGCATTAAAGAAATTCTGCAGCCCGTCATTTAACTCGGCATAGATCTCGGCGGATATGGATATGCAGGGAGCGTAAACGATTTCCTCAACCACCCGGATAAACCGGTTGAGCTCCTTGAACAGCATCGGCAGATAAACAGCGTATTCCCGTTTGTTCATCCGTTTGATGAAGCCGATATAATTAAAAATCTGATTTATTTGGGAGGACTTTACATAGCCGGGATAACGGGGGAAGCCATCGCCTCTGGTGTTTTGGGTTTTACGGGGTTCTTCGATTTCAGGAATGGGGGAGTTTTTCGGTATATAGGGAGTCAGGATATTAGAATCGACGATATTTTCATATCGGTTCCGTTTGAATAAATCCTTTAATATGTACGGATAAGACTCGTCCGTACGCATATTAGACACCTTCCATGTCACCCCAAATTTAAAGAAAACCCTGTTGTCTCCATCATTTTGTTTACGTACGGCAAAAAAAAATAATTTTAAATGCTGCCAATACCCCCGGGGTGAAAATTAACTTTTTGGTTTCTGAGCAAATTACTACCATTTAAACCATAATAAAATTAGTCACATTCTCCTATTTTTTATATACACCATTTTTCAGAAATAACAAACCAAAAAAATAAATGCATTAGTTATTAAAAAACAAAAAATTATAAATACCGATGGTCAAAAAAAAACGCAGACCCTTTCTATTCGAAAATCATATGGAACGCCCATATACGTTTTTTTCACAAATAAAATGGTTACAATTTTATTTCATATTGCCCCATCATCAGGTATTATATAAGTAATTAAACGGGTGCTTCCGGTCTCACATTAGAAGATCGGGAAGGAGACGTAATTGTCCGCCGCCAAATACCGTATATTTTTAACACCGGAAGAGGCGCTTAAGGCAATTCGAAACGATTTCAACCAATATCCCCCGCAGGTCCGCCTTTTCCTGGATATCAGCCCGCTGGTCCTGGGGCCGGAAATCCCTGTTATTAAAGATCCGCATAATGACGGGGTGTGGATAGCCACAGCCAGCAGACGCAGACGTCGAATGAAAAAAATAGGGTTTCGGGAACTGGGCGATCATATTTGCAACACGTTGGCTATGTCCATCCCGAAAATTGATCGACTGGCTGATTTATGTACCCGCGTATTTAATGCACCCGCCTATTGCGGCAAGAACGGCTATGGACAGCAAGAGGGCATTTGGATAGAAACCGGCATGGAAGACTTTGAATGCCGCCAATGCGGACGCTGCTGCCGACAACTCGACTACCGGTTTGAACTGACAGAAACCGACTACCGGTTATGGCAGAAACTTGGCCGGACCGACATCCTTAAATGGGTGGCCCCGTTCCGAAAAAACGGTCGAATCGTCTCCTATGCGATCTGGGTGGAACCATACACCCGTAAATACGCGCCGGTCTGCCCATGGCTGAAGAAAATTCCGGGCACCGACCGTTATGAATGCCTCATCCATGAGGTGAAGCCCGAAGTCTGCCGTGAATACCCAGCCTCCCGAAAGCACGCCGAAATGACCGGCTGCGAGGCATTTAAAAAATAGCCCTTCAATGATTTACTGGTCAAGCTGCAGTTTGATCTCGTACCCGGCAGATCCCAATCGCTCAAGCAACAGCTTGCGCCAGTCGGAGCGGGCTTTCAGATAGGAAAGGTTTCCAAAATGTCCGGAAAACGTCCGATCGATAAATATGACATCCTTTGGGAAGATAAAAGACATGGATTCATTGATATATTTGTGCCCAAGGGCAATAAGCCGGGTGTAAAAGTCGTCGTCCCCACCAAAGGTAAAATATTCCCGGGGAGCAAAAACCTCCTGAAACACGTCCGCGAAATCCTTGGCCATTTCCCATGAAATGGTATCTCCCGAAGCTTTGTAAACCCCCATGGATTTTAAAAGCGCCGGGATACGCGGATACTCATGATTCAACACCGCTCTAATCAGCTCTACATAACCATCGCAAAGCGCCGCCGGCACTTCCTTCATACAGCCGAAATCATAGACGACAATACCGCCGTTTTCCAAAAACGAAAAATTAGCCATATTGGGGTCTGCATGAAGGAATTGGAACTCAAAAAGCCCTCTTAAAGCAAACGATAGAAGCGATACGCCCCAGGCGCTTCTCAACTCATCGCCATACGCCTCACCAGTAGCCGCATCCGGGGCAATGCCCTGGACCAGTTCCATGCCCAGCACATGCCGGCTCGTCATTTCATCAATAACTTGGGGGATAATGACCCGCCCATCATCATGGTAGAGCGCCGCCATGCGCCGCATGCTTTCAGCCTCATGCTCATAATCGAGTTCCTCTAACAGCCGGGCATTTAATTCCTGCCAAATTTCCTCCATATCCATGCGGGTAAACATGGAAAATACCCGTTTTAAAATGCCCTTGAGGTTCTTCAGATCCGATCGGATGACTTCATCAATCCCCGGGTATTGTACTTTAAGCACAATTTTCCGTCCGTCTTTGAGTACCACGCGGTGCACCTGGCCGATGGATGCGGAAGCAAGGGGGGTTCTTTCTACATTACGGATATTATCATAAGACGCCCCCAATTCCTCCCTGACCATCGCTACCATATCTTCAAACGGAACTGATGGGGCCTGCTTTTGCAAGCTTTTAAACACTTGAATGACTTCCTCGGGAAACAGGTTGTCATGCAGGCTGACCATCTGACCAATCTTCATGGGAACCCCCTTCAACTGTCCGAGCTGCTCGGTCACCCGCTGGGCATTTTTTAAAAGCGTGTCCAGCCGGTACTCCTCTTTTCGTCCTGAGTCCCGAAAAAAATTGGCCATGGTGTTTCCGACCATGGAGGCTCCCACGCGCCCTACCAGTCCGCCCAGCCGAAACATACGGTGAGTTGCTGACCGAATTAATTTTTTCGACATACCATCAAGCCCTTAGTTCAAATCATCAGGACCGGCCGGAGGACACATTGCGCTTCAAAATCAGGTCGTCATAGCCCAATTCCTTTAATGCCTCCGGAAAAACCTTAAATGACGGCCGAACCACAGGCAAGAGCTTCAACATCGCGGTCACCTTACCGCCCTGCTTGACCAGGCCCTTTGTTACCGAGGCCACGGGGTTTACCATTCCATGCCAGAACCGGTGGGAATGATCGGCGCTTTGCTTGGACCAGACATCCTCCTTCAGATCGGTCGGCCCCAGATAGAAGGTGCCGTAATAGCCATCTTTCTTCGGCGGATTTTTTAGATCAATGGTAATCTCACAATCAGGGTCCGTATAGATAAACTTGATAATGATTTTGGACTTGGCCATTTTTGGTCCGATCTTATCGTCATGTAAAATTTTATCCAGAAAATACCCGTATATCTCATATAGATGGTCTGCATCCCGATAGAACTCCCCCATAATTACCCCCCCCTTTTTTAATGCCTGCTCAAACTGAAAACAGGCGCAGGTTTAATCCTTTTTCCGCTGATCAAACCGGCGGCCGAAAATCATGCTTGCCATGGTAATGCGAAGCATCTGCAGCGTTCCGCCGGCTACCCCCCATGCCCGGCTGTCCCTGAACATCCGTTCAACCGGATATGCCTTGCTGTATCCATAGCCGCCGAATATCTGAATCGCCATCTCTGTGACCTCCTTGACCATTTCATTGGCATAGCACTTGGCAATGGATGCTTCATAAATTGACGGCAATCCCTGCCCGGCGCCGCATGCCGCCCGGTATACCAGCAGGCGTGCGGCGTCAAGTTTCATCACCATATCCGTCATTTTAAACTGAATATCCTGGAATTCGCATATGGGCCGGTTGAATGCGGTCCTCTCCCGGGCATAGGTTTTCGCCGCCTCCATGGCACCTGCGGCGATCCCCAGGCACATGGCCGCATTGCCGCAGCGCTCAATGTCAAAGGTCAACATGAGGTTGCCGAAGTTGCCCTTGTCAATGACCACATTCTCCTTTGGCACCCGCACGTCATCAAAATACAAATCGCATGACGGCATGCCGCGGAGCCCCATGTATTCCTCCTGCTTGCCGAAGGTAAATCCCGGCATCCCCTTTTCAACGATTACCCCCCCGATGCCCTTGTATCCTTTTTGCTCGCCAAAACGGGTGTATACCAGATAATGGCTGGCCTCCCCCCCGCCGGTTATGAAGGATTTACGACCGTTCAACAGGTAATGGCCGTCTTTTTCTTCCACGGTAGTGTTCAGTGCGGTCAAATCCGATCCGCCTTCGGGCTCGGTCATACATACAGACACGCTGTACTCGCCGCTGCATACGCCGGGAATAATGGCCTTTTTTTGCTGCTCCGTACCAAACATATCAATGACGCGCACCGGCCCCACATTTGACTCAAATACCGGCGCCGCGATCATGGGGCTGTATTTGGCCAGCTCCTCGATAGCCAGTATGGCGGTTAAAGACGATTCCCCCATCCCCCCGTAGGCTTCTGACAATGTCATCCCCAATAGCCCCATATCCGCATATTTGGGAATCAGTTGATAGGGGAAACTTCCCGTCTCATCAATTTCAGCCGCCAGATCCATAAACCGTTCCCGTTTAGCCATATCGCGAAGCGATTCCAGCAGCATTTGCTGCTCGCGGGTCAATGAAAAGTCCAAACTCCCTCCTTCAAAATTATATTTTTATATAAGTTCCGTAACCTCACGAATATCGCTAACCGATTCTAAGTTCAAAATGCTATCGATTACCGTCTCAATGGTCTGCTGGTCCCTGTATTCACCAAAATATTTTGTCTTCTCTGAGATATCCGCTTTCGTCATAGGGTTTCGGGGATCGCCTTTGGGAATATCGATCTGGCGCTTTAATCGGATCCCATCTTTTAAGGCGATTTCAACCCTTGTGGCGGTTTTGTCCGGATACGCCTGGTTAAGGGCCTCATCCGTATGCACGCGGACTTTTTTTGCTATTTCTATCAGCTTCGGGTTTTGAAGCCGGTTCTCAGTCAGTTGTTCAGGACCCATGGCCTGGTCCACCAGACAGACAGCTACGACATAGGGAATCGAAAACTGGGCTGAGACAAAGGAGCTGTTGATATCGACCCCCTTGCCGACAGCCAGTTGGGCGATGCCGTATGTGTGGATATCTATATGGTCAACCTGCGAGGCCTCAATTTCTTTTTCATCAACCAGCTCAAGAATTGCCTGGGCGGCGCCATGCGTATGGCGGCAGGCGGTATAGGGCTTAAAATAGACATCCAGGATTGACCATGTTTGCCCGAGGTTCTCGCTCAACCGCTCCGGTTTCGGCTCGCCTTGCGTTGTAATCTGAATAAACCCGCCGTTTAATTCCGAGCCTTCCAGCACCTTTGGACAGCCGCTCAAGCCAGCCGATGCCAGTTCAGCCACCATGATACCGGCATGGGCGGCCTGTCCTCCCTGAACGATCTTTATGGTATGACCGCCCATCAAATGCTCGGCCATGGAAATCGGCAGCAGATAGCCGGCATTCCCGAGGGCGTTTAGTATTCTCTTTGTATCGGTACCGGCAAGCTTTGCCGCAGCTGCTGCCGCACCGAACGTGCCGCACGTGCCGGTGGGCAAAAACCCGGACAACGTGTGCCACGGGTGCATGGCGGCGGCCGGGCGGTTGGCCGCCTCATAGCCTGCGACAACGGCTTCGATAAACTGTTTCCCGGAAACTTTCTGTTTTTCCCCGACCGCAAATGCAGCGGATATGACCGCCGTGCCCGGGTGGTTGCCGCCAAACCGCAGTCCGTCCTGGGCTTCAATGGCCTCTGCGGCGGTGCCGTTCGCAAACGCAGCCATGGGGCAGGCCGTCTTAAACTCTCGCCCAAAGACCATTGCCTCACCCGTATTACCAAAAGATCTCACATAATCGCCAACTTTCTGTACCGCCTCAAGCTTAAGCGAACCGTATACGTTCGCCACGTAATCAAGAATGCACAGCTTGGTTTTATGAACCACTTCCGGCGGAATATCGATAAATGCAAGGCCGGCACAGAATTCGGCAAGCTTTTGGGTGTGATCCATCAAACATATCCCCGCTGTTCATAAATTTTAATCATGCGATGGGGGTCCAGGATTTCCCGGATAGCGTGAAGCTCTTCAGTCCGGGGGGGTTCGGTTTCTTGGGCATCAGGCACCACATCCAGATCCCATGGCGTATTCTCCCTGATTTCATCCACGGAGCTATCCGGATGCCAGGATGCCAGATAAGCGACCCCCAAGTCTTTATCGAACCGGAGGACGGCCTTATTGGTGATAATACAGGCCGGCCCCGTATCCGGCGGCAACCCGCAGCGCTCCCTAGCGCCGGGGCCATCGATATAACCGGGCGTAGTGATGAAGTCGACCCGCTCAGCCAGACGCCGCTTATCATGAAGCGCAATGATCAGCGTTTTTTTGGCAAGCGAACCGATGGGGTTGGCCCCGCCACTGCCGGGCAGCCTGCTTTTGGGGCGTTGGTAGTCGCCGATCACGGTCGTGTTGATGTTGCCGAACTTGTCCACCTGACTGCCGGAAAGAAACCCCACATCCACCAACCCCCCTTGGAGACACATTCCCATGATATCAAGCAGCCCGCCGATCATCGCCGCCTCCGGATTCAAACAGGGATCACCGACCGACAGGGCCGTCCGCTTGGGCCGGGCGTCAAGAACGCCGGACTCCTGCATCAGAATGGCATTCGGGGCATGGATCTGCTTGGCGATATTGGCGGACATGGTTGGAAACCCCGTGCCCACGATAACCACATCATGATCCTTAATCTCCCTGGCCCCGCAGCATGCCATGAGCTCCGGTTTAATGTAATCGTCCGGATGTGTAGTCATTGTTATTCCTCTCTTTTTTTGCTAATAAGCGTAGCTCACCGGATAGCCGTAGTCGAAATCCGCCTGAAGCTTGTGGTACGCCTCGAACCCGAACCGCTCGATATAATGCTGGATATAGGCCTTGCGGTCTTTTACATCATAGACCCATTCCTTCATGAACGCCTCAAAACCATCGACTGAATTTGACGTCTGCTGGTAAATGTATCCAAAAGAAAAATCCACGTCATAAAAGCCCGGCGTATAGCCGGGATGGGCCCCAAAGGGCTCTTCCACCACAGCCACGACTTTAGTCGATGGCACAATGGTTCGGGACGGGTCCTTACCGATGACCTCGCGGCTCACCACCCGCTCGCAGCTGACGATGACTTTTTCAGATGCGTTGGCGCCGGCCTTGCAGTCTCCGCCGATCCCCCACATCTGGGCATTGCCCTGTTCGTCTGACTGCTGCACGTGGATGATGCCGACATCCGGCTTCAAGGCCGGCACCAGAAGGGTCGGAGAACCGTCAAACGGCGAGTCAATCAGTTTATATTTCCGATCCCCCATAAATGATCGTACATTCAACAGGTCGGTGCCAAGCATATCCTTTACCGGCACGAACGGCATACCCATGGCGCCGGCCATCAGCATCATGGGGAGCGATAGGTTGGTGTATTCCTCGACCTCAATCTTGTGGGGAATCCCCTTTTCCATCGCCCGGCGGTAGCATCGGCCCAGTCCGTAGACACCAAGGGATAGAAATGTACCGATAAACCGGTCAACCACTCCAGCGCCGATCATCATGTCGAAATCATCAGCGGCGTTGCTTCTTGTAATGGTGAGCCCCTTTCGCCCCTGGCGGATGATTTCGTGAATAACGGCAAACGGGGGCCGGCATACATAGCCGCCGATAAAAAGAAACGCCCCGTCGCTGATGTATGCTGCAACGGCCTCCTTGGCCGTCATCAACTTGCTCATGGATCCTCCCTTTGCAATCACAACTCGTATTCCGTGCGGCGGATGATTTCATCCTGGGCGATATCGCTCAGGTTAACAAAAATCGCGGAATAACCGCTGATCCGAACGATAAGATCCCGATACTTTCCCGGATTATCCCGGGCCGCCAGCAGTGTTTGGGAATCCAGCATGTTAAACTGCACCTGAACGCCGCCGTTTTTAAAATAGCCTTTCATCAGCGAAACCAGGTTTTGACTTTTGATCCGGCTTCCCTGAAAACGCATATTCAGATTCAGCCCGTTCCAGATCCTTGAAAGCGGCAGTTTGGCAACGGAATTCATAATTGCCGTCGGCCCCTGACCGGCCGAGCCTTCGCTTGGCGTAATGCCGTTTCCCAGTATATCGCCGGCAAACCGGCCGTCCGGGGTTGCGCCGGTAAATGCGCCCATGGCCACATGGAAGCCCACGGAAAAAATACCCGGCCAAAAGTCTCCGCCACGGTAATTTTTATGCGATTTTAATGTGTCACAGAAATGGTTGAGAACGCGGACGGCCATTTCATCCACCGTATCCATATCATTACCGTATTTTTCGACTTTATTGCGGAGATAGCTGCGCATCCCTTCGGCGTCCATCCAGTCATCCTCCAGCCACTGAACAAGATCCGCCATGCGGCATTTCTCTTCATCAAACACGACTTTCTTGATGGCATAAAGGCTGTCGACGACGTTTGAAAACCCCATAAACTGAACACCCGTTGAATTGTAAACCGCACCGCCCTTTGTCAGATCCATCCCCTTCGCCATAGGCCCGTCTACCATGGCCGCGGCAAACGGCGATGGCACATTTTCCGCAATGGCCTCATCCAGACATGCCATGCCTTTCGCCATCTGACCGATAAAATGGGAGGCCTGGCGGTCATAGGCGCGCCAAATATCCTCAAAGGCGTTGAACGTCGATGGGTCACCGGTTTTAAGCCCGTTTTCCAGGCCGAAAATATTGTCCACCCCGTTTGTCAGGGCCAACTCGACGCACTTGATGCCGTTGAACTGCACCGCAAAGGTCGATCCGAAGCTTTTGCCCTGCGCATTCGGCTCAAGACATCCCACAACGCCGTAATCCCGGGCGTCTTCAAGTGAGTGGCCGGCCGATACAAGCGCGGGTACAATGGCGTCATCGTTAAAAAAATGCAGCAGAACGCCGTCTTTTGCATAGTCAACAGCTTTTGCAAAAAAGAAATCCGGGGACCGGCTGCTTAGCCGCACCCCGAAATTGGGCTGCACCGTCCGGATATCGGCATAGGCGTCAAGGGCGATATGGCTCAGCTCATTTGTGGCATCAAGGCCGTTTTGGCCTATACCGCCCACGGTGGCATTCTGGGTGGTTTTTCCCTCCGCCCCTTCGCCGCCGGCAATGTAGGCCTCTTCAAGCACGTTCCAGATTTCGTTGGTTTTTAAAAACAATAAGGACATCAATTCCCGTGCCGCTTGAGGCGTCATCCGCCCGGCATCCAGATCCTGTTTATAATAGGGGTAAAGGATCTGATCGATCCGGCCGAGGGAGATTGAATTGCCGCCGGATTCTATCTGGGCGAGCAAGTGGATGAAATAGACGCACTGAACGGCTTCATGAAAGGAGGCGGCGGGATATTCAGGGACACGGCGACAGACCTTTGCTATCATCCTGTATTCGTCGGCCCGGGTCTCGTCCTCGCATAAATCCGCCATTTTTTCCGCCTGCTCGCCATACCGGTTGGCAAACCGGATGGCCGCCGATAGCGATCTTAGCACCGCTTCATAAAACCGGCCCTTTTCATTCTGTTGCTCATGAAGCGAAAGGCCCTCGTATTTTTGCATGGCCGCTTCAATAATGCCGGAGAGGCCCAAGGAGAGGATACGGGAGTGGTTCATGGTAAAATGGCCGATGCCGTAAGTAATTTCAAGCATCATGGTAAAAATGTACTTATCCATATCCTGGGCCACATCCTCAGTGAGCATGGCTTCAAACCGATCCTCAACGGTTCGGCCCTGCCAGAACGGGATGATGTCTTTTTCGAGCTCCGCTTTTTCCGCCTCGCTGATCAGGGCCCGCTGGATGACGCGTTTGTCAAACGCATCCACATCCTGTGATATCCATCGAATCTTGTTCTCCGGAAAAAGCGGAGCGCCTTTTAATTTGCTGGTCCGGCAGCCCACAATCAGTTCGTCATCCCGGATGATAACGCTCATATTGTTAAGGACATTCGCAAAGGCAAGGCTCATCCGGGTCAATGGATCCCTGTCCCAATTTACGGCCATGGATTCGGTCAAATACCGCGCCCGCTCAACACAGATCTCCTGAGGGGCGTTTACGATCCGGTCCCGGATTCGACCCACCCTTGACTGATGGTTGTTTTCGGGACTCGAAAGAAAGGCTTCCATGATTTTTCTCCCATCATGTTTTGACAGTCTCGTAAAAAGTTGCGAAATTAATTTTATGTCATTCCGGCGAAAGCCGGAATCCAGTTAATTCAATAGTTTATGGATGCCGGATCAAGTCCGGCATGACGAACGTCGATTTTTTATGAGACTGTTATGTTTTAATATCCATATAGTTAAGCAGGATTAAATCCCTGACAAACTTGGGCAGGATCCGGTTTAAGAACAGAAAAAACGAACTCTGAAAATCCACCTGGTAGTGAAGCCGTACCCGATCCTTAGTAATGACCCGGATAATCCTTTTTGCCGCAGCCGCAGGGGTAGTGGCGTCTTTAATCAATGCGTTGTCCTGATCGATAAACCGGCCCGCCCGGCCGCGATAGGGCGAACCCTCAGGCGGCAGCTTGTGAATCTTGGCGGCAAAATTGGTGGACACCTGGGCAGGCTCGATAATGGCGGTCTGGATGCCGAATGGTTTGACTTCATACTGGATTGACTCCACAAGCCCCTGGATGGCGAACTTGGTAGCCGTGTAAATCGACTCAAACGGAAACGGAATCCGCCCCACAAGCGATGACATAGCGATCAGCTTTCCCCTGCCCTGCTTTCGCATAGATGGAATAAACTCCTGAAATAGGGCGGCGGCGCCTATAACATTGATCTCAAGGCATTTGAGCGCCGCTTCAAGATCCACTTCCTCGAACGGGCCGAAAAAACCGATGCCCACGTTGGACAACACCGTATCAACCCGGCCCAGCTCTCTTAGAACCCGCTCCTTGAAATCATTCAGGCCTTTGCGATCCGTGATATCCAGAACCTCCAACACATGCATCGCCCCCTTTTGATCCAGTGCTTTACCAAGAGAGGTGATTCCGTCGGCATCCACATCAAAACCGGCAACCGCATGTCCGGCATCTGCAAGCATCAGCGCCACCTCCCGCCCCATGCCCTGGGCCAGCCCGGAGATCACGACAACCTGACTCATAGGTCCTCCTTGCCTCTAACGGTTTGCTTTATACCAATTCCCCATTTGCCGCATGGATTCGGCAAAATCCGGGTATTGCAGCCTAAACCCGGTCCTTTTAAGCCTGCTGTTATCCACGATATAATCATCATACAAGTAGTTCACCGCATCGCGTTCCAACTCGGGGATTCGTCCCTTCCGGGCGGAGATCCATCCGTCGAGCCTGGCGGCAAAGCGGACAATGGAAAGCGGCAGATGCAAATTGGGCGGTTTTTTCCCAAAAACAGTCGCAGCCATATTCAGGGCCTTTTCTACGGTAGGATGGCAGTCATCAGCCAGATTATATATCTGCCCGATGGCTTCCTCAAGACCGGAAAGGTAGATGAGCGCTTCCGCCACGTCTTCCGCCCGGATATTGGAAAGCTGCTGCCGGCCGCTGCCAGGGATGGCGGTAATGGCGGATGGCCTTGAGAACACCTTGCCGGCTCCGTCGGTACATCTCGGGCCATAGACAGTGCAGGGCCTTGTTAGTATGACCGGCAGCCCCTCGGCCATGCGCTGGAACACAATATCCTCACCATCCCGCTTGCTTCTGCCATAATCATCAACCGGCTTTCTTTCTGATTCCTCGGTAAACGGCGTTCCTTTATACCGGCCATAGACGCTTGTGGAGGTTACATGGACAAAACATTTAACCCCTTTTTCCAGGGCAAGCCGGGTAATATAGTCAACCCCGTAAACATTGGTCCGAACAAGACGCTTGTACGGAGTGGAAAAATTGCAAATAGCACCCAGATGAAATACCCGGTCGACATCCCCCTTAAAAAGCGGAGGCAGGGTTTCCTGTACGGTAAGATCGGCAGGGACGTATTCAATCCCCAGGTTTTCAAAAAACGACAGGTCCCCACGCGGGCGGGATGTCGTACGGACACGATCCCCTCTTTTCGCCAGAGCCTCCACCACATGGCTCCCCATGAATCCGGCGGCGCCGGTCACAAGGGATATGCCGGAAAATCTCATCCTGTGGCCCTCTGCTTCCCTGAAACCTTACGGCTTAAGGTTTTCTCATCCAACTCTCCGGACCTAATTTCTTCTCTTGCCCGCTTCAGCCAGTTCAAAAATGCTTGATTCAATTCTACGCCCAGTTCTGAAATCAAGCGGACATAAAGCCCGCTTTTTTCCCAGCGTTCGAGATTGGCCTCGCGGCGTTCGAGAAATCCTTCATACTTCTTTATCTGTTCATCGATGAGATCAATCGCCCGCTGGGAATCACCAAAGCCGCAGAATACGAACCGCATCAAAAACGGATCACGCAAAAGCATGGATCTTTCCGGCGCGCTCGCCAGCCATTCGGCAAACGCCTCGCGGCCTTTATCGGTTATGGTATAAAGTTTTCTGGGCGGCCCCTTCTCACCGTTCTGCTCGATCTTTTTTATGACAATCCAGCCGTCATCGCTCAGTTTTTTTAAATTCGGGTAAATCTGTCCGTAATTGACCGACCACATGAACCCGAAATTCTTCTCAATGTGTCTCTTGATCCTGTATCCATGCATATCCTTGTAATGCAGCAGGCCGAGTATGGCATATTGTATCAAAACCGTTCTCCTTTAATCGATTGTTTATATATACTTTTAATATATTAAAAGTATATAGTCAAGAAAATTTTACGTCGCCTTTTAAAAGAAATTTCTGCATTTACGGATATAGAATTCTTTGATATATTAAAATATTATAGAAAATTTGCATCACCCAGCGGAACCCAATCGGATCCAGCCAAAAAAAATGAGAAAATCTATCGGTTTTGTATCTACCCGCTTTGCGGGCACTGACGGCGTAACCCTGGAGGCCAGCAAGTGGGCCAGCATACTTAAAACACAAGGCCATGAATGTTTTTGGTTTGCCGGGGCTTCAGACAGAAACGCCCGTCGATCCATGGTGGTACCGGAAGCCCATTTCCAGCATGAAAAAAACCGGTGGATCAATGAGCGTATTCTTGGCCGAAAAAACCGCCTCCCCGAGGTGACGGACGCCATCCATGAGATGCGGGCCTTTTTAAAAACGCGCCTCAGGGAGTTCATCCGGACTTTCGACCTCGATCTGCTGGTTGTTGAAAACGCGTTGGCCATCCCCATGCATCTGCCGCTGGGGCTTGCGATCACAGAGGTGATTGCTGAGACCCGGATTCCCACCATCGCCCACCATCATGATTTTTATTGGGAAAGAACCCGGTATTCCGTCAACGCCGTCAGCGATTATCTAAGAATGGCGTTCCCCCCGCCGCTTTATAATATCGAACATGTGGTGATAAACACCCCGGCCCAGGAAGAACTTGCGCATCGGAAAGGGCTGTCCTCCATTGTCATCCCCAATGTGCTTGATTTTGAAAATCCGCCGGTCATTGATCGTGAAAAAACGGAACAGTTTAGGCATTCCCTCGGGCTTTGCCCGGATGACATTATGATCCTTCAGCCCACCCGGGTGGTGGCCCGCAAAGGGATTGAACA